>JAQUSF010000031.1 GCA_028715215.1 Candidatus Zixiibacteriota bacterium | reverse complement strand
AATGCCATTAAATATACAACCTGTGAAGAAAAAAAGATTACTGTTGCTTTGATGAAAAAGGGTAATAAGGCGGAAATAGCCGTTATCGACAACGGCTCCGGTATACCCCTTAAGGAACAGGAACGGATTTTTGACCGTTTCTACCGGATAGGCAATGAACTGACAAGAACAGTTAAAGGAACCGGGCTGGGTCTTTATCTGGTCAAGCAGATTGTACAGGCCCATCGGGGAACCGTGAAGGTATCTTCGGACGGCGAAAATCAAGGTTCCGTATTTACCATTAACCTGCCACTGGTGGAATCATGAGTAAAAGAATATTAATTGTAGAAGACGAGGAAAACATTGCCGATGGCCTCAGGTTAAATCTCGAAGCTGAGGGTTATGAAACGGCGGTCGCCGGCGACGGGAACAAGGCTTTGAACCTGTGGCGGCAGGGCGATTTTGATTTAATCTTGCTCGATATAATGTTGCCCGGCAAGGATGGCCTTGAGGTTTGTCGAACCATCCGTAAAGAAGCTGGAAGGATACCCGTATTGTTTCTGACCGCGCGCGACCGGGAGGATGACCGGGTGGAAGGTTTTCTGGCCGGTGGCGATGACTATCTGACCAAACCTTTCAACTTGCAGGAATTGCTTCTTCGGGTGGGGGCTATTTTCCGACGACAGGTTTGGTATGGCAGCAGTAAACTTCAAACCGACCGTCTGCGGTTCGGCGATTTCTGGGTCGATTTTAAAAGTTATCGAGCCCGGGGAATCGAGGGCGAAGTGGAGCTTTCTCAAAAGGAATGCATGATAATGAAATTTCTTGCCGAGCATGCTGACGAGGTGGTGAGCCGGGATATGATTCTCGATGCTGTCTGGGGTTATAATATCTACCCCTCCAACCGGACGGTGGATAATTTTATCGTTAAGTTGCGCAGACTTTTTGAAACGGATTCGACCCGGCCGGTCTATCTGCATACTATCTGGGGAACCGGGTATAAATTTACCCCTTCGGGAACGAAAAATGAAAAAGCCTGATTTTATAAGTGCCGCTTACGGGCTTCCGCATGAGCGCATCCCGGTCTGGATAATGCGTCAGGCCGGTCGTTACCTGCCCGAATACCAGGCGGTCAAAAAGAAATATTCGTTCATGCAAATCTGCCGTTCACCGGAGCTGGTAGCCAAGGTAACGGTACAGCCGGTGGAAATATTCGGTTTTGATGCCGCCATTATTTTTTCGGATATCCTGCTTCCTCTCGAACCCCTGGGTATTAAGGTTGATTTTACTGAAAACGGTCCCCGGCTTTATCCTCTGGTCGAACGTCCTGCCGATGTAACCCGGTTAAAAGCATTCGACCCCGCCCGGGAACTGGATTTTGTACTTGAGGGCATTCGTGTTACCCGGGAGCGATTGCACAACCGGGTGCCGCTGATAGGTTTTTGCGGGGCTCCCTTCACAATGGCGTATTATGCCACGGAAGGACGCAGCTCCCTGAACGATACTAAAATAAAACGTTTTATTTTCGAACATCCCGGTGCGGCTTTTGATTTTCTTTCCCGGCTGGCGGAAATTATCGGTCAGTATCTAAAAGCCCAGATTGCCGCCGGAGCCGAAGCCGTGCAGCTCTTTGACAGCCGGGGCGGTATCCTTTCGCCGGAAGATTACCGGGCATATTCTCTGCCTTTTATCAAACGGGTGTTTGAAATCTGCCGTGCCGAGGGCATTCCGCGAATACTTTATCTTAACAACAGCGCCCCTTACCTGGAATGCCTGGCCGATATCGATTGCGAGGTAATCGGTATCGACTGGCGTACCGACCTTGGTAAGGCAGGCAAGATTCTCAAACGAAAAACCATCCAGGGGAATCTTGACCCGCATCTTCTGTTCGCCGCCCCTGAAAAGCTCGAAGAAAGAATAGCACAACTTCTGGAAAAAGTCGGCGACCATAACAGGTTCATATTCAATCTCGGGCACGGGATTATGCCTCAGACCCCGGTGGCAAATGTCCGTCTTTTGGTGGAGAAAGTTCATGGCTATCAAAAAAGAACCTCGGAAATCGAATTTGTCGGTTAACCGTTTCCTTCTTCATAAGTACGACCGACCGGGACCGCGTTACACCAGTTATCCCACCGTTCCCGAGTGGAGTGAAAAGTTTGGGCCGGATGATTACATAAGGGATCTTCGGGAAGCGTCCCGATGCGACGAGCCGCTTTCCCTTTATGTTCATATTCCCTTTTGCAGAGCGCGTTGCTTTTACTGTGGCTGTAATTCCTGTGTCGTTCGCAACGAAACAAGGGTCGAAGAATACCTGGCCCGGATTGAGCAGGAACTCAAACTTGTGCGGACTTATCTCGATAGGCGTAACCGTCTCAGCCAGATGCACTGGGGCGGAGGAACCCCCACCTTCCTTAATATAAAACAGTTGTCCCGGTTATTCAATGTCGTTAAGGATGTTTTCTGTTTTGATTCTCAGGCGGAACTGGCCATTGAGCTGGACCCGCGAGTGACCTCTGGGGAGCAGTTGACGCTTCTGGCCGGTCTTGGTTTCAACCGGGTATCGCTGGGAGTTCAGGATTTTACGGAAAAGGTTCAGAGAGCCATCGGGCGGAATCAAACTTGGGAACAGACCGAAAAAGTATTCTTGGCGTGCCGTCAACTGGGTTTTACGGGGATCAATATCGACCTCATTTATGGTTTACCGTATCAGAGTACAGCTGATTTTTCCCGCACCGTTGAGCGGGTTATCGGGCTTGGCGCCGACCGGGTGGCGGTGTACAGTTATGCCCATCTGCCGCAGATGAAACTTAACCAGCTGAAAATCGACGCAACCGCCTTGCCCGGGACCGAGCTGAAATACGACCTCTTTGCAACCGCCGTGGAATTATTCTTACAGGCGGGATATGTCCAGATAGGCATGGACCATTTTGCCCGCCCCGGGGATGATTTGGCCCGGGCGCTGGCTAAAGGCGCCCTGCATCGCAATTTCATGGGTTATACTCCCAAGGTAACTTCGGATATGCTCAGTTTGGGCATGTCGGCAATAAGCAATATCAACGGTTGCTTTGCTCAGAACACTTCACAGCTGGATGGCTATATGAAGGTTATAGCGAGCGGCAGACCGGCTGTTTATCGCGGCTGGCGACTTTCCCGGGACGATAAAATCCGCCAGTGGGTGATTCTTTCTTTAATGTGTAACTTCGTCCTCGATTTTAAAAAACTGTCGGAGCGTTTCGCCGTCGATTATTACGATTATTTCCCCGAGGAGAACAATGACCTCGAGGAGTTCATTAACGACGGTCTGCTGGAAAGAAAAGAACACCGGCTACTTGTGAAACCGGAGGGTCGGATATTTGTAAGAAATATCGCCATGGTATTTGATATTTACTTAAGAAAAAAACAACCGGGGCAAAAACCTCTCTTTTCGCGAACCATTTGATATAGTTGAAAACCGATGCTTGCGGCGTTGAAAAAAAATGGGCGGCTTTTGGAATATCCTTCGCGAGTTATTGATTTCCAAAGGCAAAGATGGGGGGTTGTTTTTATGAATATGGGAGGGCCGGAAACGATTGATGATATCGAGCCCTTCTTGTATAATCTTTTCAGTGACCCTTATATCATAAAACTGCCTTTTTCGGGTTTTTTGCAGAAACCCCTGGCACGTTTGATATCTTCCAGAAGGACCAGGAAGGTTAAAAGACATTATGAGGCTATAGGAGGCGGTTCACCCCTTCTTAAATGGTGTCGCCGGGTGGCTGGTGAAGTTGAGTTAAGGCTTAAAAACGATTATCAGCCGGTGACAACCTATGTCGGTATGAAATATACCCCGCCTTTTATAAGCGACGCCCTTTCGCAAGCCGCTGCGGACGGATGTTGTCATGTCGTTTTGATGAGTCTATTCCCTCAATATACCCTGGCTACTACCGGCACCGCTCTGGCTGATGTAAGGCGCTGGTTTGAAAAAAATAAGACAGCTATGACTTTTTCGGTAATCGCCGCCTGGCATGACCATCCTGATTATATTAAACTGCTTCAAAAATATATCGACGAAGCCATGAACGAAGGCGATAAAACCAGGACCAAACTGCTTTTTTCCGCTCATTCCCTGCCGGTCAAACTGGTGGAAAGCGGTGACCCGTATTTAAAACAGGTGACCGAAACCGTCGAACTGGCCGGTGCAGGTTATGATTATGAGCTGTCGTTTCAATCTCGTTCGGGTCCGGTGAAATGGCTCAAACCGGAAACGAAAGCAACCATCTTGAAACTTGGCCGGGAAGGAGTGTCTGATTTGGTGATAGTGCCGGTAAGTTTTGTTTCGGACCATATTGAAACTCTTTATGAGATAGACATCGAACTCAAACAGTTCGCTCTTAAGGTTGGAATAAAAAAATTCACCCGCACCCGTTCTTTCAACGATGACCCGGAATTTATCCGTTGTCTGACAGGAATGGTAAAAAATGTAATAACCGACGGGCAGGGGTAGATACTATGAAACGAATTGCAATTATCGGCGGCGGTATTTCTGGGTTGTCGGCTCTGCATTTTTTAAAACAGGCGGCCGGTGATTCTCTGGAAATTACCCTTTTCGAAAAAGACCGGCGCCCCGGCGGGACTATCGATACCGACCGGTCGGACGGTTTCATTTCCGATTGGGGACCAAATGGTTTCCTCGATAAAGTACCCCTGACCCTCAGCATGGTAGATGAACTGGGTTTGAGACCATTCCTTGAACCGGCATCGCCGAAAGCCGAAAAGAGATTTATTTACCGCCATAACTGTCTTCATGAAATTACCCCGTCGCCTTTCAAATTTCTCGGCTCGCCGCTTCTTACGCTTCCGGGACGCCTGCGCCTGGTATGCGAACCGTTTGTTAAAGCAAAAAAAGACGAACTCGAAGAGCCGATATTTGATTTTGCGGTTCGGCGGATAGGTCGCGAAGCAGCGGAGAATATGATTGTCCCGATGGTATCCGGTATCTTCGGCGGAGATGCAAAAAAATTATCTCTTCCGGCCTGTTTTCCTATTATGGCTGAAATGGAAAAAGAATACGGGTCCTTGTTCAAGGCTTTAATCGCTCGCAAAAAAGCGGGGAGTAACGCCGGCCCGGCGGGACCGTCGGGACGCCTGACTTCATTTAAAAATGGTCTTTATACTTTGATAGAGACTATGCACCGGCGGTATGGGGATTATATAAAGACCGGTATCGAAGTAGTACGGATTGATAAATCTGAGGATGGCTTTCATCTGCATTTTAAAAGTCGTGAACCAGAGGTTTTTGAAACCGTATTCTGTGCAACTCCTTCCCTTGCCGCCGCGAACTTCTTTTCCGGCATGGATAAAAAACTACAGGCTCTTCTTGAGTCGATTCCTTACGCCTCGATAAGCGTGGTCAGCCTGGGTTATTACCGCCGGGATGTCCGTCACAACCTGGAGGGCTTCGGCTTTCTGGTTCCCCGCAACCAGAACCTTCGGATTCTCGGCTCCATCTGGACGTCATCAATTTTCAAGGACAGCGCTCCTCCGGGTATGGTTTTGTTCCGCACAATGGTCGGCGGAGCCACCGACCCGGAAGCGGTGTATTTAGCGGAGCCGGAGCTTATCCGTGTTGTCGAGAACGAGCTTAATCGTATCGTTGGTCTTGAAGGTAAACCGGTTTATACCCGAGTTTTCAAATATGAACAGGGTATTCCCCAGTTTGTTATGGGACATCCTCAGAAGATGAAACAGCTGGAAGGTTTTGAAAAACAATACCCCGGCTTGTATTTTACCGGGAATGCCTATGACGGAGTCGGCCTTAATGACTGTGTTATCCGTTCGGAAAAAGTTGTCACCCGATTCTTGATACGGGACAAGGATTTCAAATGGATTTCATTTGACCGGTAGAATAATTATCGGATTTCCAGCATGTGGTCAAGAGAAGCCCGTGCCCGGTTCATGATGTCATCGGGCAGAGTGATTTCATAGCGATTGTGCTCCAGGGCCGCCAGTGTATCCTCGAGAGTAATCAGATTCATATGGGGGCAGCGCACACTGCAAAGGCGAAGCATTTCCCGGTGCGGATTTTCCGCTATAATATTATCGCCCATGCTGCATTCGGTCAAAAGAAGATAGCGGGGAGCAGTTACATTACGGACATAATCGATCATCTGCCGGGTGCTGCCGGAAAAATCGGACGCCTGGACTACTTCGGGACTGCATTCGGGATGGGCTAAAATCACAACATCGGAAAACTGCTTGCGGACATTTTCTATATCTTCAACCGTGAACTGCTCGTGAACTTCGCAGCGGCCGTTCCAACCCAGTATCACCCGTTCAAAATTAGACGGGTCGTCGGATTTTTGCGGTGCCGGTCGAGAAGGGAATAGGATGGTAACACCAACTTCAGCCGCCACGTTTTTGGCCAGGTATTCATCTGGTAAAAAAATGACTTTTTTATGACCTTTATCCATAAGATGCTTGACGACCTTGGCCGCGTTCGAGGAAGTACAGCAGATATCCGTTTCCGCCTTGACATCGGCATATGTATTGACATAGCTGACCACCGGTACTCCCGGAAAACGTTCTTTCAGAAGGCGGACATCGTGGCCGGTCAAACTGGCCGCCAGAGAACAACCGGCTTTTTCGGCGGGCAGCAGAACGGTTCGGGTGGGATTGAGGATCTTGGCGGTTTCAGCCATAAACCTGACCCCGCAGAAAATAATTATATCAGCCTGGCTTTCGGCTGATATCCTGGCCAGTTCAAGCGAGTCTCCCACGTAATCCGATACCGTGTGGTACAGGGCTGGCTCCATATAGTTATGCGCCAGGATAACCGCATTTTTCTGGCGTTTGAGCTGATTTATTTTAAAGGCCAGCTCCGCCTTGTGAACCAGTTCAAAATCCGGGACTATCCGGGCCAGACGGGCTTTCATCAGTGTATAGGTTTCTTCAACACTGGCGGCGTTTTGTATGGTCATCGGTTCTGTCATATTTTTTGCGAGCATATCAATATCCAATTATAATATCTAAATAAAAATACGCAATTTCATAATATTTTAATATAACAAACTGCCCATTTATCTGTTCCAGAAAGAGATTTTCTGATTCAGGTGGGAAAAGGTGGCCTGCCTGTATGTAACTAATTGTCTGACAGCGTAATATAAACACACGATATTTGGCCGTTAAGATAAGTTATGAACTCGATTTAATTAGGGAGAAGGAGGTTTTCCTTTACGAATTCAAAATGATGAATATAGGACGAATGATTTAAACTTTTGGCCGCCATTGTTATCACCTTGGGTATGAATAACATACTGGTTTTTTCTGGAATCCGTTATTTAACTTAAAATGGGGATCTTTCGTTGGTGTAAGCTGATATAATAAACCTGAAAGGATGTAAGTAAATAAACCGGCGATACTCACAAGTACCGCCGGTTTTTTTTAGCCCTCCTTTTAAGGATTACTTTTTAAAGAAAATTTTTGAAAAAATTATTTCAGCCGGACAGAACCGGGTAAAAGATGATTGCATCAGTTTAAAACCGACCATCGCCGCTGGTGTCCTTACGGGAATCATAGAAGCCGGATTCCAACCGGGCGATACCGCCCATGAGCGGCAGACGGACTGAAGCTCCATAAACATGGAGACGGGGATAATAGGCTACCGAAGCGACCATATCCAGGGCGACAGGATTTTTATAGAAACCACGGTAAAAATACATCGCGATATCGGCTTTGCCGAAATAGCGGTTGTACCGGGCGGCTAATTCACCGTTGTGGAAGCGGGCTTCGGGCATCCGGCCTAAAAAATAATAATCTTCATCTCCGACAATTTCACCTGCCAGAGGATTGGGGGGTATGCGGTTGCGAGTGAAACGCGGGGTGTAAACACCGGAGAAGGTAATGGATAATTCCACACTGGCATTCAAGTTTGGCATCTCCCTGACTCGCTCGGTAACTTAATAACTGCTCGTAATAACGGCTTTCCGACTGGGTTATATTTTCAGCATTTATCGGTTGGCGACAAGGTCATTAAAAAATTTTTTCCAATATCATATTTATGAATACCAGGTCAACCGGGTGAATCTTAATTACAGTAAAGTCATTACAACTTGGTATAGATAAATATACCAGTTACGATATTGACAAAATTATGAGTCGGCAGTTCCCTTTCCCGGAGGACGACAACGGGATTCCATTTTATATCTTAAGTAAAAGGGAATGAGTATCTTATAAGTAGTTTAGACCGGGGACACTTAGTTTCAAGGAATACATTATTGAATTATTCATCTATGGCGTTTATAAAGCTTATGAGGGCCGTTTATAAAATCTGGTCGGAAAGGATATTATTTGCAAAAATTCAATATATGTGTATATTTCATATAAACTTATATAATACACGTCCCGTCTTATATATATATAAATAATTTCGGAGGATTGCATCGATGAAATATCATCAATTTACTTATTTATTCCTTGTATTAATTCTTTTATCCGGAGCGGTTCTGGCTGATAAAACTCCCGGAAATCTTTACCGGGTGAAAATAAACAACCTGCTTGACGCAGAAAAACTTAATTCCGTCCCGGTAGTTCCGGTTTACCGTTTATATGACGGGTACCTGGTAATAGCAGACGAAACCACTGCTGATTTACTGGAAAAAGACGGATTGGTGATGGAATTTCTGGCTGCGGATGTATCTGTGGAACTTCTGGCTATCGATAACCGCCGAGACCGTGAAAATACGAAAAGATTTCCGGTTGTATTTGAAGAGGATCATGTACGCCTTCTTAAGATAGATTATGCCGGTCGGGCGCAATCGGAGGGCGGGCGGGATTTGGTCGCCATTGATAACACCCATCTGGAGATATCCTATCATGTACCGCCCCGGATTGATGCCCGGGCACTGTTAAGCACGGTGGACCTTGACACTATCGTCAATCGCGTCAGCCAGGATTCGGTAACTTCGTATCTTAATCGTCTTCAGGCGTACCGGGAACGTCTGACCGGTACGGATTCCTGCAACGCCGCCGGTTCCTGGATAAGGAGCAAATTTTTATCATATGGTTATACCGATGTTTCTTACGATTATTTCTACGGGCAACAGCTCCCGGACTATCATTATGTAACTTCGCGTAATGTCGTGGCTGTAAAACCGGGTAGTCTTTATCCTGATCAGCATATTGTCGTCGGGGCTCACTATGACGGGGTACCGCAAAGCCCGGCGGCCGACGATAACGGTACGGGTGTGGTAGGGGTTCTGGAAATCGCCCGGGCGCTCAAGAACATTGAAACCGAAATGACTTTCGTCTTCATCACATTCGACTCCGAGGAGTCCGGTTTGATTGGCTCTGAGCACTATGCCGATAATGCCGCCGCCAACGGCGACAGTATCGTTTTCATGCTTAACATGGATATGATCGGTCACTATACGAACTCCGCCCACGCTAATCTTTATTACGGTTCGGAAAGAGCTTATTCATTACTCTGGGGCCAGCTGGCTTCGGAACTGGTGGGTATTACCGGGCATCTGGCCGGTTCGTCAACTCGTTCGGACCATGCCCCCTTCATTCAAAACGGCTATGATGCTATTTTTGTCCAGGAATACGACTTTTCCACCGTTTATCATTCACAACATGACAGCACCACCTATGTCAACAATGAATATGTCACCCGGATGATTAAGGCTTCCCTGGCGACGGTTTTTACCGTCAATCGGGCACTGCCCGCTATAACCGTAACTCATGCCTATGATGCCGGTGACGGCGAGTCGGTCGAAGTTCACTGGTTGCCCGGCAATATGTCCATAATCGATAGTTACCGGCTTTATTATGATACGGAACCTGCCAGTCACCTCGATTCCATCCTGGTGTCCAAAGACAGCACGCGATATATGGTTTCGGGTTTGACGGAAGGACAGCGCTACGGATTTTATGTTATTGCTGATAATAACGAGGGACGTTCATCGATTCAATATAATAAAATCCTGGGGACTCCTTATCACCTGCCGTTATTACCCGCCAATCAGCAGGCTCTGCCGCTGTTGAATGGTATTAAACTGACCTGGCAGAACAATAACAAAGAGCTTGATTTCAAATGTTACCAGGTTATCCGGGACGGTGGCCTGTTGCCGGATATCATTGACGATACGTTCTTCATCGATGACGACCCCGCTTTGGGTACCGATATTCATGGGTATTTTGTCGTAGCGGTTGATGACGATGATAATATATCCGATACTTCCGGGGTGGCTCCTCTCTTAATGAAAGCCGCCACCCTTGACGCCAACCGCATTCTGGCGATCAACCGAACTTCGTATAACTACGCCATCTCCAAGGCTTACCTGACCGGTCAGTTTTTGAATGAAGCCCTGGGCGGTTACTATTATGATTATCTTTCAGATTCCGCTTACCTGAAAAAAACCAATAACATTGATTTGATTGACCTGGTCGATTACGGCTTGCTGGTCATTGGAGCCGAATCGGGAGCGGGCTACGATGATATCGGGCAATTGCCCCAGGCCGGTGGTATCCTTGAGGATATTGCATATTACCTGTCGCTCGGCGGTAAGGCTGTCATATTCGGCCGCTGGGGGAATATCAGCACCCTCAGCAACCAGGTCACCACCGTGACCTACCCTCAGGGTACTCATAATGAAGCCTACGTCGATGTCTTTCAGGTTTATTCCCGGACGCTACCGCTTTCCTATGTTCAGGTCAGTAATTATACCATTTCTTCGGACCTGGTCGGCGCTCACAGCCAGCTTACCGGGTTCCCTGATTTAGTCTGGGATTCCACGGCGACTCATACCCACAGCACTCCTTTTACCCCCCTCGGGGGAATTCCCTGTCAGAGTCTTCCGAATCTCAATTATGCCGGTATTGATATTGTTTATACGTATGATTCCGGAACGGATTCGGCGCTTACGGAAGGCTGGCCTGTTGCCTGGCGGCATCTCGGAAGCCCCTATCAGTTTTATTTCTTCGACATTCCTTTTTCCTTTATAAACCGCACTGCCGCCGTGGTGGCTTTGCGTCAGGCTCTCACCGACCTTGGTTTTGAAGCTCCCGAAGATGCAGACCTTGACGGTGTGCCCGATTTCGTTGATAACTGTCCTTCGGACTATAATCCCCTCCAGGAAGATAATGACCATGATGGAATGGGGGATATTTGCGACGACGATGACGATGACGACGGTATTCTGGATATTAATGATAATTGTCAATTCGTGAGTAACCCTGACCAGGCGGATAGCGATTTTGATGGGGCAGGAGACCTGTGCGACCTTTGTCCCGGTTATGATGATAATCTTGACGGTGACGAGGATGGTGTTCCCGATGACTGCGATAACTGCCCGCTTGTAGCCAATACCAGTCAGCAGGATGCTGATGACGATAGTATCGGCGATGTTTGCGATAACTGTCCGATGGTCGCCAACAGTGACCAGTTGAATTCCGACGGTGACAGTTTCGGCGATGTCTGCGACAATTGCCCGAATATTACCAACGAAGATCAACTCGATTCCGATGGCGACCTGGTCGGTAATGTATGTGATAACTGTCCGTTGGATTATAATCCCGGCCAGGAGGATACCGATAACAACGGCACGGGCGATGCCTGCTGTTGTATCGGCTTTACCGGAAATACGGATTGCTCCGGAAATGAAGATCCGGATATTTCTGATATCACCCGGCTGATTGACTTTCTCTATTTAAGCCATCTGCCTCTATGCTGTCCGGGCGAAGCCGACGTCGACCGCAGCGGCGGTGACCCCGATATTTCCGACATTACCCGGCTTATTGACTATCTGTATTTGTCGGGACAAGCTCTCCCGTCCTGTCCCTGAGGTGATAAAACAGTAGATAAAGGCAGGTTTTCATTAAACCTGCCTTTTTTTTATTATACGTCCTTATCTTGACAGTTAATTCAGTTTATATCTAATTTCTCCGACTGATTGAAAATGGTTTAATGGATTTATTTTTAAAAAGAATAAAGGAGAAAAGTAAGGTTCGATGAAGGATTTAATTTTTTACATATTAGATGTCTTTGCGGACAGTAAATATGCCGGCAATCAGCTGGCGGTCGTAAGGTCGGGGGATAAACTGACGGATAAACAGATGCAGTGTATAGCCAATGAAATGCATTTTTCCGAAACTTCTTTCATTCTTTCCGAAGAAGAAAAAAACGGCGGCTACCCCGTGCGTATTTTCACTCTGGTCAGCGAACTGCCCTTTGCGGGACATCCCACCCTGGGGACGGCTTTTGCCATCCAGCAGGAAATTATTAAAAAGAAGGTGGAAAAAATTGTACTCAATTTGAAAGTCGGGCCGATACCGGTAACTTTCATTTATCACAACAACTTCCCCGAACTGTTGTGGATGCAACAAAACCCGCCGTCGTTCGGATGTCAGTTTCAAGCTGAAAAGGTTGCCCGGGCGTTGAATTTGAAAGTCGGGGATTTTGACGCCGAATTTCCGGTAATGGAGGTCTCGACCGGTTCTCCGACTCTTATAGCCCCGCTGAAAACCCTGGAAGCCGTAAAGCGGGCGCGCAGCAACCAGGAATTTTTTTATGACCTGGTAAAAAATGTCGAAGCCAAGACCATTCTTTTTTTCGCCCCGGAAACATACGACCGGGAAAACCAGTTGCATGTCCGTTTTTTTGCGGACTGCCTGGGAGTACCGGAAGACCCGGCTACCGGCAGCGCCAATGGTTGCCTGGCCGCATATCTGGTTAAATGCCGTTATTTTGGTAAAGATAATATTGATATTCGAGTTGAACAGGGTCATGAGATAGACCGTCCCTCGCGGTTGTACTTAAAAGCCGATGAAAGTTACAGTAAATTCAATATTAATGTGGGTGGTAAGGTATTTATGATAGCCCGGGGAAGATTTGAATAGGCAACTGATTATTTCGACCTGGTTTTCAGTCTGGCTGTTATCGGAATCAAAGCAGCTAAAATTACCGCTACCGGGTCCTGCGAAGAAATAGTTTAACCTTCATTTATATTGAAAGCTTGAAAAGATAAATAAGTATGTAATACACGCCGACCAGGATAAAAATAAATGCTGTAAACCGTCTGGCCCAGAGTTCAAACCGGCTTAGGTGGTTGAACACTTTTCCAAGATGTCTGGCTCCGAAAGCAAGGATAAGGGAAAAGGCAAAAACCGGTAGAGCCGTACCAAGACCGTAAAGAAGGGGCATCATGATACCGGAATCATGTTTCACCGCCAGGGGAATCAAACTGCCAAAAAATATGGCTGCCGACACCGGGCAAAAAGATAAGGCGAAGATAAAACCCAGCAATCCCGCTCCCCAGATGCCATAACGTTCCACCCGTTTCTGCATGTGCTCGCTTATGCCGCCGCCATGAAAACTCAGAGGTATAATACCCAGCAGAAATATGCCCGTAATAACAAGCAACGGACCCAAAAATTGGTTGATATGTTTCTGAAGGATATAAGCCAGTTCAGGAACCGATATCAGGCTGGCTACCAGCAGAATTCCCAGAATCAAGTAAGTCAACATCCGCCCGAAGGTGTAGATAATCCCCGATAAAAAAACCAGGCCGGTACGGGACATCCGTTTACTGATATAGGAAACAGCGGCGATATTGGTAGCCAGGGGACAGGGACTTATGGAGGTCAGGATCCCCAACCATAGCGCCGTTGCCAGTCCGGGAATATATGCTTCCATCATTTTTCCTTAAGGAAGGTGTTGATTTCATCTTTAATATAAGACATAAATTTTTCCTTATTGCCGACATATTCCCATATTTTATCAAGGTTTTTCCAGCCGGCTTCTTTACCCTTAATTACCCGGGATAAAACCACCGCCTTGGTAAAAAGTTGGTAGTCGTTAATAAAATGTTTGTTTTCGGACTCATCGGTATCGACCTGGCGCCATTCCAGAAGACCGCTTTCGATTTCCCCGGCAAAACCGGAATCAAGCGTTTCTTTGGTGTAATTTTCGAATTTGACACAGTTGCTGCACCGCCGAGTGCCATGAAAGTAATAAACGATTATTTTATCTACTATTGATTCCGAAGAATCAGGATTGACAGAATCACCTGTCATCGTGGCGGTGTCGGTATCTTTGACAGGGGGTACTTCCGGCGAATTTTCAGCCGAAGCGCACAGAACAGACATAACAATCAGCATTATGTTGAAAACAGCACTTTTCATCAGGGTCTCCTCGAACATATGTTTTAATTAATAGTTATTTCAACAGGGCTTTCAGTTCTTCAACCGGAGGAACCCTGCCGACTAATTTTACCTCGCCATCGATTACCAGCGCCGGTGTCATCATCACTCCGTAAGCAATGATTTTTTGAATATCGGTGACTTTATCAATCCGACACTCGAGGCCCAGTTCTCTGGCGGCAGTTGCGGTTGACTCGGCCAGTTTTTGGCATTTGGGACAGCCGGTGCCCAGAATTTCTATTTTTTTCATAATTATCATTTCCTGTATGTTATCAGTATTTGTTATTTAATGTCTCTCAAAAGAAAGTGCCGTAAATCATTCCTGAAATGGTCGCCATCACGATAACAAGGGCAATGAATGTCAACGTCTTTTTCGTACCCAGAACGCTTCTGATTACCAGCATGTTCGGTAGTGACAGGGCGGGACCGGCTAAAAGCAGTGCCAGAGCCGGTCCTTTACCCATACCGTTGTCAATGAGACCCTGGAGGATGGGTATTTCGGTTAAAGTCGCGAAATACATAAAAGCACCCACGACCGAAGCAAAAAGATTCGCCTCCAGCGAGTTATTTCCCACCCAGTTAATGATAAACCGGGCGGGTATTAATCCTTCCTGTCCGGGTCGTCCGAGAAGCAAACCGGCTACCAGTACTCCGCCGAACAAGAGAGGAAGGATTTGTTTGGCGAAACCCCATGTTTGCGCGAACCATTCCCCCGATTCATCGGTACGCCTACCGGTTATCAATGACAAACCGATTACCGCAACGGAGAAAGCCAGCAGGGGTTCGCCGGGGAAAAGCAAGCCGGTTCCGGCGGTGGCAATACCTGTTATCAGAAGCGGAAGCCAGGCCAGTCTAAACCAGACAATAAGTATCATTCCCAGTCCCAGCGCTGCCGCCCCGGTGATGAACCACTTAAAGGAATAAACCAGCGACCATAAGCCGGCGGTCTGTTCGGGTTTGCCCCAGTTGGCAAAAACCAGGATGGCTACCATGGCGGTAAAATAAAGACCGTTTTGCCACAGTGGTCGGGAACTTGCCGGTTCCGGCAGTGCCATCAGGACATTAATTTTCTCCGTTTCTTCATGACGGTATATAAGATGCATCAGTATACCAATAATGAGGCTGAAACCTATCGCCCCCACGGCGCGGGCAACTCCCAGCTCCGCACCCAGAATCCGGGCGGTTAAAATTATGGCCAGGATATTTATCGCAGGTCCCGAATAGAGAAATGCGGTTGCCGGACCAAGACCGGCTCCCATCCGATAGATGCCGGCGAATAAGGGAAGAACCGTACATGAGCAAACTGCCAGGATAGTCCCGGACATCGAAGCCACTCCATATGCAAGTACCCGGTTGGCTCGAGCCCCCAGATATTTCATAACCGAAGCCTGGCTGACAAAAACGGCTATCGCCCCGGCGATAAAAAAAGCCGGTATCAGGCATAAAATCACATGTTCCCGGGCGTACCACCTGGTCAGTGCCAGCGCCTCGATTACCGCTCCTTTAAGACGTATATTGTCAACCGGCAAGTAGTAAAATAACAGGAAAACACCGGTTATCAAGGCCAGTGGTTTCCATTCTCTTTTCCAGTTCATCAGATCATTTTTCTCCGGTTCGTTCCGGTTGTAACGGGATGGTTTTTATCCGGCGTCATGTTTTAAACTTTTTTCAGAAGTTGCAGTTGTTCTTTAGCGGTAGTTTTCAAAACCGTCTCGACACAGTTAAAAAAATTCAGAACGCAGAGAACCCTCAGGGTATAGAATACCTGATTTCCATGCTTGCGGTCATTGACAATCCCGGCGTTTTTAAGAAGGGCAAGATGCTTGGAAACGGTAGAAACGTCGGCACCAATCAGGGCGGTCAGTTCGCAAACGCATTTTTCTCCGTGTGAAAGCTCATCCACAATAATCAGTCGCGAGGGGTGAGCCATAGCTTTAAATATTTTAGCCCGGGCTTCATAAAGGGCCAGCTTTTTTGAGTCCACTATTTACTCCTTAATGCAAGTATTTGGTAATTTAGCCAAATAACCAAAGATTGTCAAGTTCCTATTGGTATTTTATTTTAATATTTTTTACCAATGGTATCTTGGCAACCCGCACCGACTTACATATATTAGGACACAATTTAAGTAGGAATTTGTTTAGATAATATATATGAAAACTTATAAAGACTTCCATGTTGGTATTTTAACTTTGCAGGGCGATTTTGAAAAACACCAGCGTCAGGTCCGTTCTCTGGGAGCCGTGCCCGAAGCGGTTCGTCTTCCCGGTGACCTTATTGGTCTGGACGCCCTTATTATTCCCGGCGGGGAATCGTCTACCATGAGTGTATTGATAGACCGCTTTGCCCTGCGAGCCCCGCTGCTCGAATTTGCCCGAACGCATCCGGTTTATGGTACCTGTGCCGGGATGATACTTCTGGCCAGGAAAATCGAAGACAACATTTCCGGGGTAGAGCCCCTGGCTTTGATTGATATCGATGTTCGGCGCAATGGTTATGGCCGCCAGGTTTTTTCTTTTGAAACTGATATCGAGGTAACCTTGGAAAACGGTACAAAAACGGTCAGGGGATTTTTTATCAGGGCGCCGAAAATCACTCGGGTTGGGGAAGGGGTAGGGGTACTGGCTGAATACCAGGCGCGGCCGGTTTTGGTTCGACAAAATAATATCCTGGCCAGTTCTTTTCATTCCGAACTTAACGATGACCTGACCGTTTTAAAATACTTCGTGGATATTTTATTGTGATTAGTGGTTTCTTTTTCGTTTGTTATATAAACAGAAGGAAAGATTGCTTTGCCGGTGCTGAAAAAAATAATTATCGCCCGCCATCACGGCTTTTGCATGGGTGTAAAACGAGCCATCAAGATTGCCGAGGACACGGCTCGGGGTAAAAGCGGCCGGGTGACCATATTAAAAGAAATTGTGCATAATGACGCCGTGGTGGATAAGTTCAGGCGGCAGGGGGTTCTTCAGGTTTATTCGGTCGATGATGTCGACGAGGGGACGTTGATAATATCCGCCCATGGCGTGGAGCCGGCGATTAAACAGAAAGCCTTGAAAAAAGGATTGACCCTGGTGGACGCTACCTGTTCGCTGGTAAGGCGGATTTACGACATTATTGATAAAATAAAAAACGAATATTACATTATCCATTTCGGCGACCCGGGTCACGATGAAACGCAGGGAATCGTGGGACATGCTCCCGACCGGATAACCGTGGTTTTTAACGAGGAAGAAATGCTGGCTTTACCTGACTGGAAAGACCGCCGGCTGGCTTTGACGGTGCAGACGACCGCGGACCTTGAGGATTTTGTCACAGTCCAGAAACTGGCACGAGAAAAATGGCCGCATATTAAGGTATATAAAACCATCTGTAATGCCACCCATCAGCGTCAGTCGGCCATTCTGGAACTGGCGCCCACAGTGGATATGGTGCTCGTGGTTGGTTCACTTACCTCAGCCAATTCCAAGCGCCTGGTGAAAATTTCCGAGCCCCTGTGTCGCCGGGCGATACTCATCAATTCCGAGGAAGACATTCAACCGGAGTGGTTCCAGGGTAAGGAACCCGTGACGACGGTGGGCGTGACCGCCGGAGCTTCAACGCCGGATTTCCTGGTTAAAGCCGTTATCGAAAAGCTGGTCAGAATTTCCGACGGACAGGCCAGGGTCGTCGTTCAAAAATAATCGCTTCCCGCATGTTATGGTTGTATCCGGTAATCATCAGTGTGCTTTTATTTTATAAAAATATATTGAATTTTTTAAAATAGTTGTTATATTGTTTATAGCAACTGTCTGGGTATTTTTATTGCAGACACATCCAGATCCGGTCACCTTACATTTTTAGACTTGGTCTGACAACCGGGATGATTTCATCATCGAGGCTTAAACAGGCGTTTTTATACGAACGTTTTTTTAGGTCGGTCTGTCTATGAAGGATGTTCTTATATAATATTTGGAATAAAATATGTCAACGAAGCTTGATAAGTACCTGTTAAAAGTGACGCCTGAGAGACATCCGGTATTGGCTGAGATGGAACAGTATGCCCGGGAAAATCATTTTCCGATCGTGGGGCCCCTGGTCGGGCGGCTGCTGTATCAACTGGTCCTGACAGTAAAAGCCCGGAAATTGCTTGAATTGGGGTCGGGCTTTGGTTATTCGGCTTTCTGGTTATCATTGGCGGTCGGGAGCAAAGGTCATATAACCTTGACTGATACGCGCATGCAGAACAAACGACGGGCTTATGATTATTTCAAAAAAGCCGGCTTGCAGAGCCAGTTTGATTTCAAGGTTACTGATGCTTTGATGGCTTTGAAGAAACTCAGCGGACCTTATGATTTGATTTTCAATGACATTGATAAAGAGGGCTACCCGGAAACAATCGCTCCGGCTGCTCATTTATTGAGGAAAGGAGGTTTATTCGTCACCGATAATGTTTTTCTGTCAGGCAGGGTTCTGGATAAAAATCCGGATAAGACTGCTCAGGCGGTTTTGGATTTTACCAACCGTCTGTATCAGGACAGCCGTTTTTTTACCACCCTTATTCCGCTTCGTGACGGTTTAAGCGTAGCGGTCAGGGTATAGACAACGGTTATCCGGTTGAAAACAGATTAGCCGGCAACCTTTCTTATGTGATTGACAGCTGTACAATAAGCGCTTCTGGCATGAAAAGTATTATTTTTCTACCGGAACTTTGCCCGGGCTGCTCTGTTTAATAATATAGAATATCACATAAAGTTGACAGCAACTTTACCGATAATTTTTATAAGATGCAGTCTTAAGGATGCCAGAGGGAATTTTTGAAATCCCGATTCGACAGGGTAATGAAACCTGATTATCTTATAAAAATAAATTGATAACTGCCCAAAACATATTCGGGGGCGTGAATACCGTCTAGCCGGCAGGATAGAAATAAAAAAAACGGTTTAGTTTTGTTTATTTTTATTGACAAAACGATTTTAAGAACGTTTTTATTATGGCCTACGGTTTCAATTTGATTGGAATTTTTGTACGGAATTCAGACAGTGATACTCTGCTTTCATAAGGTGTCACTTTTCCTGAGTAAGAATAAGTCTGCAGCAGTTTTTGCGATTTTGTTTACTAGTTTGTTAGTTAGGAGGTCGCTATGGCCTTGAAGAAAGTAAAATATATTACCTATGATGAGAATGAACAGTGTTATGAAATTCGACGCTTTATAGAGAGCGCCGGAATTGTACTTGAAGTTCGTGATTTATCCAGACAGCCGTTTACCGAGAGTGAGTTGAAGGCTCTCATCAGCCACTTCGATATCAGCCATTTCCTTAATCCCATGTCTAAATCATACAAGAAATACGGGTTCGACAAGCACGTGCCTGCCCGCGAGGAAATCATTAAGGGAATCGCTGAAGATTATACGCTGATTCGTCGGCCGATAATTAAAAATGCCCGCCTTTTTACTATCGGGTGTAGCAAAAAAGCAATCAGTGAGATGCTTCAAATCAGCCAGAACGGTAATAATCCCGACAACGGCGATAGTTTTAATAAAAGAAACGGCAAACAGGAAACTGTCAGTCCGGTTAAAAAATAATTAAAAATATAGTTTTTCTTATTCCTCTGTTTTCTTATCTTCCGTATCATCGAAGAGGTCAATGATATATTAACTGTTATTAATTGGGTGTGATGGTATGGAAATAGAACGTGAAATCCTTGAAACCGATATCCTTATCGTCGGCGCCGGTCCCGCCGGTCTGGCCCTGGCGTACAAACTCGCTCAAATGGTGTCAAATGATGACAGTGTGGCAATGCCCGAAGTCCTCCTGATGGACAAAGGCGCCTACATCGGTGCCCATTCTCTGTCCGGGGCGGTTATGGACCCGCGGGGATTGGCCGAACTCATTCCTGATTTCATCGAGAAAGGCGCCCCGGTTGAATCACCGGTAACTTCTGAAGCCATGTACTTTCTCACCGAAAAGAGAGCTTTCAAGTTCCCATATCTTCCTGCGGCTTTGAATAACCATGGTAACTACGTGGTTTCACTTAACAAGCTTAGCGGCTGGCTGGCCGAACAGGTTGAAGCGCTCGGTATCGATATCTATGCCGGGCTGGCCGCTTATGACCTGCTTATGGACAACGGCCGGGTTACGGGTGTGCAGACGGTTGATATGGGGCTGGATAAAGACGGAACGCCGAAAAGCAATTTTGAGCCGGGCTCCATAGTTCAAGCCAAAGTGACCGTATTGTGCGAGGGGGTACATGGTTCTCTCACCCGCCAGGCTTTCGAAAAGATTCCCGACCTTGTCAAAAATTGTCAGCCGCAGTCTTATCTCACCGGCGTAAAAGAAGTCTGGGAGGTGCCGGCAGGCCGCATCAAAGCCGGGCAGGTGATACATACCCTTGGCTGGCCTCAGCCTGCACATGAGTACGGTGGAAGCTGGCTGTACGGTATGAGTGATACGATGGTTTCCGTCGGCTATGCGGTCGGCCTTGATTCGCCCGACTCCACCAATGACCCCCACATGAAATTCCAGCGTTATAAAACTCACCCTCTGGTAAAAAAGATACTCGAAGGCGGGCAGATGCTCCACTATGGAGCCAAAACCATTCCCGACGCCGGCTTTTATTCCATCCCGAAACTTTATCATGATGGTCTCCTTTTATGCGGTGATTCGGCGGGCTTGCTCAACCCTCAAAAACTCAAAGGCATTCACACCGCCATCAAATCGGGAATTCTGGCGGCGGAGACGTTGTTTGAAGCTGTCAAAAAAGGTGATTTTTCACCGGCTGTTTTGCAAGGTTATGAAACCCGCTTCAATCAGAGCTGGCTCAAAGATGAACTTTACAAAGTACGTAATTTCCATGCCGGATTCAAAGGCGGTCTATATGCCGGGCTGTTCCATGGTGCGATACAGATTTTCACCGGCGGCAGAGGACTGTTCGACCGTCGTCAGCACCGTCGCGACCATGAATACATGCTCAAGATTGCCGACTATAAAAAACGTTTCGGGCATGAATCCAAAAAGGTCGAAATCAAGTTCGACAATAAATATCTTTATGACAAACTTACCGACGTTTACAAATCCGGCACTCAGCACGAGGAACATCAACCGCCGCACCTGGTCATCAGCGATTATGACATCTGCAACAACCGCTGCACCGAAGAATATGGTAATCCCTGCCAGCATTTCTGTCCGGCGCAGGTGTACGAGATGGTGGACGATGAAAAACGTCCCGGCAAAAAGAAACTTCAACTGACGCCGTCGAACTGTGTACATTGCAAGACGTGCGATATCGCCGACCCCTACCAGGTCATCCGCTGGGTGACGCCGCAGGGCGGGGAAGGCCCGAACTATACGAATTGCTGATGTAACAGTAGGTCGAAATGTAGAAAACTTTCGACACCGGCGTCGTTTATTTCTGTCATTCCCGCGAAAGCGGGAATCCATAAACGAACGAACATTAAGGTTCGGTCAGGTCTTGTCCGCCTTGGCGGATGTGAGTTGACACCTTTTTATGTGGATAAAAGGTCGTCAGGTCACAACTCCACCTGCGGTGGAATCAGGACCTGACGAAACGGACTGCTAACCTGCAATTTAAAAAAACTCATTAGAATTATAAGAAAATGGGTTCGTTTTGTTATTCTGTGCCTGGCACACGTCCCCGTGTGCCAGGTGATGAAAAAAGTCGGTTATAAAAATAGTTGGTGCACGAGGACGTACACCAACCACAAATCTGGGGCAGATGTGGACATTTGCCGCCCACTTAATAAAATAGGCGGAACTGCTAAAGGGTTCTGCCCTACTTTTACTTTCAATCCATCGGCCGACTTTAGTTGATAACTCAAACGGATCGCGCCACTCCCGCAGCCAGATCAATTCCTCCTTAACCGTCTGCATAAGTCGCTCCGTGTCGGCTTTTATGTTCCATCAGGTCCTGCTCACCTCGGGTGAGTGTGACCTGACGGATGGTGGTTTGTCGGTGTCGGGTAACACCCCACCTGCGGTGGGTCAGGACCCGACACAACAAGATAATCTGCAGGTCGAAACCCTTGTGGTTTTGAAGATTCGAAAATAAGAAATAGTCAGTTGCACAGCACAGGGCAACTGACCTGCTTTAGCTATGCGTCAATCAATTAACAACTTGCAGTCAATTAAACTGAGGTTCTAATCCGTTCTGACAGTTTTATTTAAACTTACCGGCTTATTAAACGTACAACAGCTATAAGAACAGTTAAAGGTTATGTAGTATGCTGATTAAAGTCGTGGCCTATCAGGGTCGTCTGGGGGAGAAATTGTCCCTCGAGGAAAAAATCTACATTTTCAAACAGAAACCGGATTTTTTATGCCTGCCGGAATATTTTCTTCTGGACGCGACCATCACCGACTACCATCGGGCCGCTATGAATATAAATGAATATCTCAAGTATCTGAGTTCCCTTTCCTACGAGCTGGCCACGTGTTTATTCGCCGGCACGGTGGTTGAGCCCCATGCCGACCGCCTTTACAACGCCTGTTATGTCATAAACCGCGGGGAGATTATTGGTCGTTACCGCAAGCGGTTTCCGGTGCCGCGGGAGCGGGAGCGGGGGATAAGTCCGGGGGAGGAAATGTTTCTGGTTGATATCGAGGGCGTTCGCGTGGGGGTGATGATTTGTGGCGATGTTTTTCACCATCATCTTTACGACGAGATGTTCCGGCACGGCGCCGACCTTGTTTTTATCCCGACTACTTCGGCCTTGAAACCAGACGATTCACTGTCGAAGAAGAGGTTCCGCGACCGGGAATATTTTATCAGCGGGGCGGAAACCGCCGGGGCTTTTGTAATCAAGGTGGGCGCAGTGGGAAATATTTTTGGCCATCCCCTGCAGGGACGTTCGCTGATTGCCGCTCCCTGGGGTGTTATCAATCAGACCGACGCAACCGGGGAAATGAATAAGAGAATCCTGACCGCCACGCTGGACATATTCGAGGTTCGTGATTTCCGAAAAAAAATAAAACGAGACCATGAACAGAAAGAAACGAATATTGAAATGAACGGGGTGGTTTTATAATATAAAAAAGCTCCCGTGGTCCGGGAGCTTTTTACGGGTCTTAAAATTAATATTAGCGGTTGGCCTGTACCAGGTAATTTTCAATCTCCGCTTGTTCCACGAGATTATTAAACCAGTTGCCGTAGAGTTCCTGTTGTTTCTGTTGTTTCAGGGCGGAATACAGGGAGTCTCTTTTTTCGTGATAAACCGTCAGGTCCGGGCTGTAACGTTCAATCAGTTTTATAATGACACAACCCGTCTTATAGCTGACCGGTTCGGACATCTGGTTTACCCGGGTCAGAGAAAACGCCACCCCCATCGGTTTGGGGTCGTAACCCACGCCTTTAAGGTAATTATTCCGGTTAATAAGATCCGTTTCTTCATAGTTGCAGTGGTATTTACGGGCGGCTTTATCCCAGTTTTCGCCGGTTTGGAGGACGGCATAAATAGCGTCAGCCGTGTCTTTGCAGATTTTACTCAGGGCGGCGTTCCGGGCGTCACCGCGGACGCGGCTTCTGACTTCGTCAAGCGACGCAACCCCGGACGGAATCTTTTCCGCCACGCTCACGATATAATAGGACGATGCGTTTTCCTTGATATCGGACACGGAGCCCACTTTTTCTTCGAAGGCGAACTGTTCAATCTGCTGGTCGTACCCGATGTATTGAATGGTGCTTTTCCTGGTAAACGGCATCGTTTTCTTGAGCGGGACACCCAACTCTCGGGCGGCCGAGTCCAGTCCCACCCTGTCAGCCAGGAGGAGGAGTTCCTGTAACTGGTTGTAAATGTTGTCCTGAGTTTCCTGCGACGTGCTCACTTTGAACAGAATATGGGCAACATGGGCTTTCCTCACTTTTTCCTTCTCGGTTCTACCGCGGGGCACTTCCATCTCGTCCTTATAACCCATGTGTTTGATAATATGCCAGCCGAACTGAGTCCGGAAGGGTTCTGATATTTCTCCCTCATTCATACTGAAAGAAAGAGAATCAAACTCGGAGACCATCTGACCGCGGGGGAACCAACCCAGGTCGCCGCCGCTCTGGGCGGAATTGTCCTGGCTGTATTCTCTGGCCATTTCCGCGAAATCAGCGCCGGCCATAATCGAGTCATAAACCTGTTTGATTTGAGTATGGGCTATTTCCCAGTCATAACTCGAGGGTACTTTTTCAATCTGCGCAATTTCGAGAACCGCCCGTTCTTCGACCCGGTAATTATCTTTATTTTCGCCGTAATATAACTCGACCTCTTCATCGGTTATCTCCGGAATGTTATTCTGGTATAAACTGAAACCTACGTTGATAAGTCCCAGCTTGACCTTTTCTTCGTTCTCCAGAAAGGTGGTCTTGACCTCGTCTTCTGTCACGTGGGCGGTCTGAATAATAAGTTCCTGCATTTTTAATTTCAGGATATCTCTTTTAACCATGGGTTCAAGGGAAGCCCAGAATCCGGCGGCCTGGGGATCAACCATGGCATTGAGGTATTTCTGGTAATCGAATCTGCCTTCGGTTTGAAACTGCGGAATCTGTTGCAGGTACTGGGGCGGGGACATTCTTAAATAGGCATAAAGTTCTTCATCCGTCACAATAACATTGTGTTTTTGCACCTCCTGCATAATCAGGTGGTCGTATAGCAGTTGTTTCCAGGCCCGGTCTTCGAGCTCAAATGATTTATCGTCAGGTAATTCACCACCGTATTCGTCGATTTCCTGCTGGTAAAAATTATTCAGGATGCGGTTGTATTCGGTCAGGGGAACTTCTTCACCGTTAATAACCGCCGCGACATTGGGATTGAAATTCCTTCCGCTGCGGCTGCCCGTGAAATCAGCGCCCCATTCCAGGACAATCAACCCAACAAAGAATAAGAGGGTAATGACAATGATGGGAACGATGGCTTTTCGTAAAGCGTCAAACATGAACCTAAACTCCTTATGCTGAATAATATTTTTTTCAATTTCGGTTTTTTTAATACATAAGCTTACAAATATAATGAAATCATCCAATTTTGCAATAATAGCTTGTTGCAATTTATACAAAAATATATTTCTTTTGTATAATTATGAAAAGCTACGTTTAAGAGTAATAATTTATTAAAATGAGTTGTCATGGGTAAGATATCGACCAAATTCAAATCTTTGTTAATCTTTGTAATCATTTTAATTACAACCGGTTATACGGCAGGTGCGGACTGGCCGCTCAAAACCGACATTGACCTTTCATCGGGTTTTGGAGATTTAAGAAATTTCCGGTTCCATGCCGGAATTGACCTTCGAACCGGTGGGGTAGAGGGTCGGGAGGTATTTTCTCCGGTCGACGGTTATGTCTGGCGGATAAAAATGTCCTATTACGGCTATGGTAAGGGATTATATATTAAAGGTGATGACGGATACCTCTATGTTTTCGGCCATTTGAGAGATTTTGCTGACAAAATCGATAATATTGTGAAAAAAAGGCAGGTTGCCGATTCCCGCTATTATCAGGATATGACTTTACCGGTTGATTCTTTGAGAGTTAAAAGAGGAGAGCTGGTGGCTTTATCCGGTCAGACCGGCTCGGGCGCCCCGCATCTGCATTTTGAAAAAAGGTCAGGTGATAATTATCCGGTCAATCCCCTGACTCACGGATATCGGCTTAAAGATAACACCCGCCCGGTTTTCACAAGAATTGGTTTTCAGTTAGCCGATGACCATTCTGTTTTTTATGGCGGTACCCGGAAAGTATATCTCGAGGTTTCTCCGACGAAAAAGGATGGTTACTTTTACCTGGACACGATTCTGTATTTTAATAATCCTTTTGGTATCCTGGCTGAATGTTTTGACCGTATTCGCCCCGGTGGAATGAGACAGGCGGTCTATAAACTGACCCTTCAGGTGGATGGAAAGACCTGCTATCAGGTCGTCTTCGATTCTCTTGATTTCGACAAGGGGGGGATGGTTAATCTTGAATATGATTACCAGGAGGCGGTAAGTGATAAAAAGCAGGTCAGACGTCTTTTCAGCCTTCCCGGTAACGAATATAACGGCAGTCGGGTTTTCAATGATTACCGGGGGTTAATCGGTTATCAACCGGAGATGAAAGTTGGTTTACATGAGGGAAAAATCACCGCTGAAGACTGTTTCGGTAATATTTCAGAACTTCACTTCAAATTTCTCTGGGGACCACCGACGGATATATTTCACCTTGATTCCGTTCAGACAGCCGAAGACTCATCATATCATTTTTATTTTTCTCCCACCCCGGATTACAAAGCTCTGGATATCGATACGGTGTACGTTCTACGCAACTGGTCGAAAAACTGGCTGAATGACAGTTTGAATTATGTTCATAGGATAAAACCCGGCAATTTAATAATCAAATCGGAGCGGAGAGATATTGAACGCATAAGTTTGAAACTGGTGACGATCACCCGGCAGGGAAGCTATATAGAAGACAAACCCTTTAATGGTATTGTCAAAGGATACTGTAAAAATCTGGATATTGTCTATGAACCGCTTGACGATGGCTTACTGATAACAGCCGCCACTCCCGGTAATTTTCTCGGCGATATTTTCCTTCGCATATACAGAGGGGATTCTTTGATAGATGAGAAATATCCCGCTTTGTATAAAAGTGCCGAGCAGTATGTTTTTTTCCTGCCCCCGGATAAGAAGTATCTCGTCATAGACAGTCTGGCCATCGCTTTAAATTTTGACGATGGTGCTATTTATAACCGTTTTGTCAAAAAAGTAAAAATCCGCCTGGCGGGTATTAACCCGGTTGATAATGTCCAGGTTGACAGTATATTCACCATTCAGCTTAAAACGAATTCCTTTTATCAACCGCAATTTATTACCTGGGAGAAAAAAGATGCTCCCTATAAAATCACCCATTTTTTAAATTCGGATTATTACAGCATTTTTCCTGAAGCCATCATGACCAAAGAAAATATCTCGGTGTCCATTAAACTTGATGAAACCGACAGGAATAAAAGTTACAGCGGTCTGTGCTGGCTCGATAAAAAGAATAATAAGTGGTTCTGGCTTGAGAATAACTTACAACCGGACGGCTATCTTAGGGTTGGTTCATCCGGGGGCGGTACTTTTGCCCTGGTATCCGATTTTGTGCCGCCGCGCCTGGAACAGTTGAGTCTCAAACACGGTACATTTATAACCGACCGCCAACCCCTTATCAGCTTTATTCTCGAAGATACGTTGTCGGGGTTTGCTGATGACCGCAGTATCAATATTACTCTGGATGACCGGTGGCTGATTCCCGAATACAACCCGGAGACAAAGATTTGTCAAACCCGCCCACTGGAGCCTCTTTCACTGGATAAGCATACTCTGAAGATTGTGGCCATTGACCGCGCGGGAAATAAAGTTGAACAAAATGTTCAGTTCCGGGTTGTTTCAAGTAGATAAACTGTAAAGGATAAATTATAAACAAGGAAGAAAAGTGCTTTTCCCGATACGGGATGATATCCCGACTACAAGAAGACCCAATCTGACCATTGCTTTGATAGTAATCAATACGCTGGTGTTTTTATATTCTCAAATCCTGGGGGTTAGGGAAGCGCACCTTTTGGTCTATAATTTCGGTTATATCCCTTATTTTTTTCTCGATAACAGCGGCCAGTACGTTTTACCCTCATGGATATATCTGACACCTTTCACTTCGATGTTTCTTCACGGCGGCTGGATGCATTTGATTGGAAATATGCTTTTTTTGTGGATTTTCGGTAACAATATCGAGGATTATCTTGGTGCCGTTAAATTCATTTTTTTTTATTTGCTTTCCGGTTTAGCGGCGATAGCTTTATACACTCTTTTTAATCCCTCGTCTCAGATACCTCTGGTCGGTGCTTCGGGAGCAATCGCCGGAGTAATGGGCGCTTATATGGTATTACATCCTCATGGCCGAATAACCTGTCTTTTTTTCTTTATCATTATCCAGTTTATAGTCTTGCCCGCCAAGATAGTGTTAGGCTTATGGTTTTTTTATCAAATTATCATGTCGGTACTGGGGAGTTCCACCGGTGGGGGCGTTGCCTGGCTGGCTCATGTAGGCGGTTTCATTTTTGGCTGGGGTATTTTTAAAGTCGTCTTAAAAATAACCGGACGGGGAAGAACTCTGTCGGGAGGGCAACGTATTTACCGGGTAAAATGGTAAAAACATCGGGTCAAACCGGTCCAATTACTAGTTAACTTACTGCCTTATATTAACTTGGCTATCCCTTCCTGTTTTTTAACAGATCTTAAAGATTTCAACTTTGTCAACCGATATCTAAAGATAGAGTAATAGTGTTTATCAAAAATCCTGGAGGCCGACATGGCAAATAAAAAGTGGACTTTTGCTGGTTTTGAAGATCTGGAAGAAAATTGGGAAAAAGGTCTTTTTGACTGTGATGATATTGCGGACATCAGCGATCCTCTGGTTCTTGACTGGTGTGAACGGCTCAACGACTGGACATCGAAGGTGGCTCTGTGCTTTAACCGCTTTACCAGTTCCGTGACACTGGACCGGATTTCCCAGGCACCACTACCGGAATTGCGCCGGTTGGTATGTTACCACCAAAATACCAGCATCGAAACGCTGGAGCGTTTGCTCGAAGACGGCGACCGTGAAACCCGGGAAACCGCCGGCGAATATCTCGAGAAAAAGCAGAGAACTTACCGGAATCGCCGTAAGTCAAGGCCGGTTAGGGTTTAAGGTCGTTCTCCCTTAAAGAATAGCAGCAACCTGCGGGTTGCTGCTTTTTTATTCAATTAAAGCTCGGATAAGCGGTTAAAAGTGTCTTTTTAATCGCTTTTAATTTTTCAGTTTTCCCTTCAGTAAGCAATTTCCTTTACATTTTAACTATAGATTTATTAAATTAACTGTCTTATAATAATGGCGATTAAATTCTCGCTAATTTATTGATTACCAACCAAGGTTGGATAAAGTAGGAGTAAGAAATGATTACTAAACAACAAGCTCTTGATTATCACAGTCGAGGTAGAAAAGGTAAAGTTGAAATTAATCCTACCAAACCCTGTGCTACTCAATTCGATTTATCTTTAGCTTATACCCCCGGTGTGGCTGAACCCTGTCTGGAAATTCATAAGAATCCGGCTGATGCTTATGTCTATACGGCCAAAGGTAACCTGGTGGCGGTGGTTTCCAACGGTACGGCGGTTCTGGGTCTGGGAAATATCGGAGCCCTGGCCGGGAAGCCGGTAATGGAAGGTAAAGGAGTACTCTTTAAAAGGTTTGCCGATATCGATGTTTTTGATATTGAATTGGGCACCGAGGACCCTGATGAGATTATCAAGTGCTGTCAGCTTCTGGAACCGACTTTTGGCGGTATCAATCTTGAAGATATTAAAGCCCCGGAATGTTTTTATATCGAAGAGACTCTTAAGAAAACCATGAAAATACCGGTTTTCCATGACGACCAGCACGGTACGGCGATTATTTCAGGAGCCGCTTTATTAAATGCTTTGGAAATCGTTAAAAAGGATATTAAGAAGATAAAGGTGGTGTTTTCCGGTGCCGGGGCGGCTGGGATCGCCTGCGCCAAACTTTATTGTTCTCTGGGTGTCAACCCCGATAACCTGTTGATGGTTGATTCCAAGGGTGTTATGTATGAAGGTCGGGGTGACAAATATAATAAATACAAGGCTTTGTTTGTCCGCAAAACCGACTGCCGGACACTGGCTGATGCCATGAAGGGCGCTGATGTTTTTGTGGGGGTTTCCGTTGCCGATACCGTCACCAGAGAAATGGTCAAGACGATGGCAGATAACCCGATAATTTTTGCCATGGCCAATCCCAATCCGGAAATTACCTATCCGGAGGCATGTGAAGCCAGGAGTGACCTCATTATGGCTACCGGTCGTTCCGATTACCCCAACCAGGTTAATAATGTGCTTGGTTTTCCGTTTATCTTCCGCGGCGCTCTGGATGTCCACGCTACGGCTATAAACGAAGAGATGAAAATTGCCGCCGTTCACGCTCTGGCGTCATTGGCCAAGCAGGATGTACCTGAGGATGTAGCCCGGGCTTATGGCGTGGACCATTTCAAGTTCGGCCGGGAGTATATCATCCCCGAACCATTCGACTCCCGAATTCTCGAGTGGGAAGCTTCGGCGGTGGCTAAAGCGGCTATTGATACCGGGGTGGCGCAAACGATTGTTGATATTGATGAGT
>JAQUSF010000030.1 GCA_028715215.1 Candidatus Zixiibacteriota bacterium | reverse complement strand
GATCCCCTGCATCATACTTACCATAATATAGGCGGTTTGGGCGGAGAGCACTTCCTCTTTTTGAACAGCCAGGTTTTCCTCGAGCACTTTACCATAGCGGTCAACTATCTTGTGTATCATGCGGTAAGGGATATGGATACCTTTGTTGGGAAAAGTAGAAAAAGCCGAAACAATCTCAATCAAACGAACTTCCTCCGAACCCACGGCAATCGAAGGTACCGGGTCCATAGGAGTGGTTATACCCATTCTTTTGGCATAGAAAATCGCTTCCTGAGGGGTTATTTTTAATATTAAACGCGCCGAAACCAGGTTGCGTGACGTTTTCAAAGCATCCCGAAGTGTGATAGGACCTTTAAATTTGTAATCATAATTATGCGGTCGCCATTGCTTGGCGCCGGGAATATCAAGTACAATTGGATTGTCATCAATAATATCAGTCGTCTTATAGCCGTTATCAATACAGGCAGTATAAAGAAAAGGTTTAAAAGCCGAACCTGGCTGGAGAATAGACTGGTAAGCCCGGTTCCATTCAGATTTCTCAAAAGAACGACCACCGACCATCGCCAGGACATCCCCGTTAGTGTTATCAAGAGCTATAAAAGCACCCTGGACTTTTTTATAAACTATGATGGAATCGCCAAATTTATCTACAGTATCCGGTAGAAAGGTCGAATAATGGGGATTGCCCAGAGGGTAGGTGCGTTCGATGACAGCCCGGAGTGAATCGACCTTTTTAAAAAGGGCGGCTTCAGCGGCGTTTTGAAGTTTAGTGTCAAGAGAAGTATATACTTTAAGGCCGCCGGAATAAAGTACCGACTCTCCATATTTGTCCAGGATATACCGGCGGATAGTTTCCGTGAAATACGGTGCTGTACCGACTTTTTCCTGAGGCGGATTAATCTTTAGAGGTTCTTTTATCAGGGAATCATATACTGCATTTGAAATCCCACCCCAGTCGTAATAAGAATAAAGAACCCGGTTGCGGGCTTTCAGGCTCTTTTCGGGGTTATTAAAGGGTGAATTGATATTGGGTCCCCGCAAGAGCCCCACGAGGATGGCGCAATCATTTAAGTCAAGCTCGGATACGGACTTGGAAAATAACATGTGGGCGGCGGCGGCTACGCCGTAAGCACCGCGACTGAAATAATATTGATTCAAGTACATCTCCAAAATTTCATTTTTGGAGTAGGTCCGTTCCAGTTTAATAGCCGTCAGGGCTTCCTTGATTTTTCTTTCAAAAGTTTGTTTCTGGCTTAGAAAGAGCATGCGGGAGAGTTGCTGGGTTACGGTCGAGGCTCCGGCCATTATTTTAAAATGAACGATATTATTAATGGCAACAATGGCTGTACGGCGGATATTAATACCCCAGTGGTCATAAAACTCCCGGTCTTCCGCCGCCATGACCATATCCAGTAAAATCTGTGGGATATCCTTATAAGGGGTTAAAACCCGGTTCTCGCTGTAAAACTCCTTGAGGAGTAACCCGTTACGGTCATATATCTTGGTGTTAAGGCTGGGTTCGATGTTATGAAGTTGTTCAAATGAGGGCAGTTCCGATTGGTAAATATGATAAGTTCTAAAACCGGCAATAATCGCTAAAACCAAAATCAAGGCTGTAAGAGCTAAGAGAGAATTGCGAAACCGATGATTGGAACTTTTCCTGATGTTCTTTTTTCTACCAATATTTATCATGGTTTTTATTAAACGATATAACCGTAATTCAAGTCAAGATAAAATAATACCTTGAGAACAAGGCTATCCGTTTCGTTTATAATAATCCATATTTTTAATTTATTTCGTTAGTTTTACATATATATTAGCCTGTATTATTATATTCCGATACCTTAAAATGGTTTAAAATTAAGGAGCGTTTTTGAAGATGGAATTTGACAGTCCGGAATTGAAAAAAGAATTTGAACATCAGTGGCAAATAATTTCCAGAGGGGCTGTGGAAATTATTCCTGAAGATGAATTTAAAGCCAAAGTTATCAGGTCGATAAAGGAAAACAAACCCTTGCGGGTTAAACAGGGCTTTGATCCCACAGCTCCCGATATTCACCTGGGACATACTGTTGGTATTCGTAAGTTGAAACAATTTCAAGACTTAGGACATAAAATCGTTCTCATAGTGGGTGATTATACCGGTCTGGTAGGCGACCCTTCCGGTCGCTCCGAAACCCGCCCCATGCTCAGTTATGATGAACTGATGGCCAATTCCGAAACCTATCAAAAACAGTTTTTTAAAATACTGGATAGGTCCAGGACCGAAATCCATTATAACGGGGAATGGTTCAAGGAAATGGAATTTATAAAATATATGCATCTGGCCACTAAATTTACCGTCGCCCGTCTTCTGGAAAGAGATGATTTTGCCAAGCGATTTAAAAACGGCATCCCCATTTCGGTTCATGAACTTTTTTACCCCTTAATGCAGGCTTATGACTCCGTGGCAATACGAGCCGATATAGAACTGGGCGCTACCGAGCAGACTTTTAACCTCCTGGCCGGCCGGACAATTCAGGAAGCCTTTAATATGGAACCCCAGTGTATCTTGACCCTGCCTATTCTGGTAGGGCTTGACGGTCAACGCCGGATGTCCAAATCGCTGGGTAACTATATAGGCATCGATGAATCGCCCCGGGAAATGTTCGGTAAGGTAATGTCGATACCCGACGAACAAATTTATCATTATTTTGAACTGGCTACCGATGTCAGTCTGGAGGAGCTTAAAAAAATTAGAGCCGACCTTAGCCAAAACAACATAAATCCCATGGACTTGAAGAAAAAGCTGGGTGAAACCCTGGTTGACATGTACCATCCGGGTGGGTCGGGTGCCGAAGCCCGTCAGGAATTCGAACGAATTTTCTCACAGAAGCAGCTTCCGGACGAAATTCCGGAAATTGACTCCCGGCAATTAATAGAATTGGAGATCAAACCCGAAGCAATTTATCTGGTCCACCTGATGACCAAAACCGGTCTGTCCAAATCCAATGGTGAAGCCCGGAAACTCATTGTCGGCGGGGGAGTATACCTCGACAACCAGAGAATTACCGATCCCGATTTCGAATTCAAACTGAGCCGGGATATGGTCTTGAAAGTCGGTAAACGCCGTTTTTTGAAACTGAAAGCCAAATAATATGCAACTTATTTAAGTTCCGGACTTTAAAAAATAGAAACGGGTCATTTGTTACGGAAGAAGATTTGAAAACACTGGTTTTATACAGAAATTTCATATTGATAATTGTCGCCTTTACGCTGGGATGTTCATCCAGGGCTGTCAAGCATACCATTACTGAAGTAAAGACTGATGCCCGACGTCTCGAAGCAAAAGCCATCGTCAGTGATTCCCGGCGGGACCGGATTGATCCCCGGGCATTTCATTATTATACCAACGGATTAATTTTTGAAGGCCTGGGTGACCTTCCCAATGCGGCTAAAAATTTCCTTGAAGCTATCAATTATTACCCCGAGTCCTACCAGATAGGCTATTCACTGGCCGAAGTTTACTATCGGATGTATCAACCTGAAAAAGCCCTGCCGGTGCTCGAAAAACTTGTTCCCCGCGATATCAATGTGTTCCGTCTTAGCGCCGCCTGTTTTCGGATGACCAATGACTTTATCTCGGCTCAGGAATCATACCTGAATATTATTAAGATGGATTCAAATAATAACGAGGCTTACAACCATCTTTTCGATATATACCGGTCTCGAAATAATATCGATTCCACCATCTGGGCACTTGAAAATATGATTCGCCTTAATGTCGATGATGATCGTTTATGGCATCAACTGGGACGTTTTCAGGTGCAAAAAAGAAATTATGACAGGGCTAAAACAGCCTTCAGCAAATCTCTGGAACTCAATAAAAGTCAGGAGAATTTCATGTCGTTTATCGGGCTGGGAGAATTATATGAACTTTCCCATCAGGTTGATTCGGCGGAAACGATATATAAAGAAGGACTTGAACTAGACCCGACCAATCCATTATTGCTCAGACTGATAATCACTCTTAACGTCAACCGTGACTCCCTGGCCAGGGCGCTTCCATACGCTCATAAAATTATTGAACTTGCCCCGGATAATAATTTTGAAAAACGTCGCCTGGGAGTTATTTATTACCGGCTCGATTCTCTGGCCCGGGCGGACAGCATTTTTAATGACCTGGTGACATCCGGCGATGAATACAGTTTTAATCACTTCTACCTGGGACTGATAAACACCCGTAACGGAAATATTGAAAGAGCCCGTAATGAATTCGAAATCCTTACCCAGCTTGAGGATACGCTCTTTATCGGGTGGATCAATCTGGGATTGGCATATCGCAACCTTAATCAGCCCGAAAAAGAGATTGAAACTTATAAAAAAGGGCTTAATTCTCTCAAGTCCGAAGAAGGCGTGGACAACCTTCTTTTTTCACTCGGAGCGGCCTATGAACGTAATAATCAGGTCGAAGATGCGGTTGAAACTTTTGAGCTTCTTCTCGAACATTACCCGGACAACGCCCAGGCTCTGAATTATCTCGGTTATATGCTGGCCGACCGTAACATGCAACTGGATTATGCCAAAGAGTTGATTACCCGAGCCTTGGATATTATTCCGGAGAATGCGGCTTTTCTCGACAGTTACGGTTGGGTCCTTTTTCGCCAGGGTAATTTAAATGAAGCTTTGAAATATCTTAAGGAAGCGGTTAAGCTTGACAGTGACCCGATAATATTTGAACATCTGGGCGACGCTTATAAGGCCAAGGGAAACACGAAGAAAGCCCGGGAATGGTGGCGGAAAGCGCTTGAGCTTGACCCGGATAATGATGCTATCAGGGAAAAACTGGATTATTGAATATGAACAGTCTCAAAAGCCACAGGGTAAGATTGTTTTTATTTATTTCAATAATTCTCATATTTTATAATTGTGCGGAAGTGGTGTCGCCACCGGGCGGTGAAGAAGATAAAAAAGCTCCTTACCTGGTCAGTTCCCTTCCCGCTAACGGGGCTGTTAATGTCACTCCGGGTAACCGTATTGAACTTTATTTTTCTGAAGCAATAGTAAAACCGGGTATTGATAATCCCATCTATTTCTCACCCCGTCTGAAAGAAAAACCGAAAATTAAATGGAAGTCAAACCGGGTTATAATTGAACTCGAAGAAAATTTCAGGCCCGACGAAACTTATATTATTTCCGTACAACCGAATCTGTCCGACCTCAGAAATAATAGACTCGACAGCGCCATAACCATAGCTTTTTCGACCGGTGACAGCATCGATTCGGGAAGAGTTGCCGGATTTGTTTACAACAACGGCAAACCGCAGAGTAATGCTCTGCTGGCTCTTTACGACCTGGCCAAGTATTCCGACAGCATCCCCTATGACTCGGCTTATCCCGATTACCTGAATGTTTCCAGCCGTCTGGGATATTTTTCTTTCCAGTACCTGCCGCCCAGAGAATATCGCCTGCTGGCTTTTAACGATAAAAATAAGGATGAACGTTTTAATCCTTTTTTTGAAGAATTCGCTTTACCTGACCGACCAATTAAACTCGATGGCGAAGTTGCTCTGGATAACATCCTGATGACCATGACCATGCTCGACACTTCGCATGTAAACATACTCTCGGCGGTTCTCAATCCCGATAACCTTTTAAAAGTTCGGTTGACCCGTTCCATACCGTTATTTTATTTGCGTCTCAATCCCTCGCATATCGTTTTGTTTCCCGCCGGGGATACCGCCTCAGCTATCTATGCTACCTCCTTTCTGGAAAATAATCACGACGAGTCATCATTATTGAATGTCTACTTCAAGTCAATAACATCCGGTAACTATATGCTAAAGATTATCTATGAAAAGGATAAACCGGAAGTGGTTTTTAAAAATATCGAACTGGCTGTCAAGGAAGATAAAACGCCACCAGCCGTTCTGGAATTTAAACCCAGCGCTCAACCGGTTTTCTTAAGCGAGGCTGAAATTAAAATGGGCTTTTCCGAACCGCTTGATACGACAGTTTTTACCGACCACACTTTTTTCTTATGGGAAGATGATACTCTTAATATTACAGTCGAAAAAAAATGGCTCGACCCGTTCCATTTATTGTTTATTCCGGTAAACTTGAAACCGGGTAGTAAGTACCGTCTTGACATAACGGAATTTGATGTTTTGGATCTGGTCGGCAACCCCATGGGCGATTCTTTGCTGTCCTATAATTTTTCAATATTAAATATCGATTCTCTGGGAGCCATTTCCGGTGATATTTTAATCAGCTTGCCGGGCTTATCAGGCAATCCGATTGTTTTAACTTTTGACGAACAGTCGCGAAAACAGAGTTTCACCACCACGGTAACGGGTAATCATTTTAAAATTGACATACCGGCGGGCAAATACCTTCTATCGGGGTATATAGATGTGGATTTAAACGAAAAACTGAGTTTGGGGGTCTTATATCCCTACCAACCCGCTGAAACGATGGCTTTCTATCCCGATACTATTCGAGTACGCCCCCGGTTTGAAACGTCAGAAATCACTTTCGAATTCAAATAAATAACTTTGCGCACCAATAAAAAAGCGGGCTTTAACACCCGCCTTTAATATTTATATGCACGGCACTATTTGGTCAGGTGTCCCCAGATGGTCAAAGTAACGCGACGGTTTTTGGAGCTGGCGTTCCTTTCATCGGGCAGGGCAACCGGTTTGGATTTGCCATAGGAAATTACAAACATCCGGTACAATGAGATACCGAAACGATCAGCCAGGTATCTCTTGGCTGAATTGGCTCTTTTTTCACCAAGCAAAAAGTTATAACTGGCGGAACCGGTGGCATCGGTATGACCGGCAATTTCAATTACGGAACCGGGATAACTTTCCAATTTCTCCCCGGCTTCATTAAGAATACTGCCCGCAACATTGTCAATCTCATAGCTGTCAAAATTAAAAGTTATCTCACCCGACCAGATAATCTGGTAATTTTCGAAGCCGGAAGCTTTATTGATAGCCATATCGGCTTTTTCCGACAGTTGAACCGCCAGAGCTTTCAATTTGGTTATTTCGGCATCATTGCTGTCTGTTTTATTCGCAACGGTTTTTATCTTGGCATCAGTTTTAGCCTCGGAATCCGCTATCTGTTGTGCAACATAGTCCTTGTTAACCCCACAACCAGAAACCAACAATGCCATGAAAGCCAGTAAAACCGGCAGCATGTAAAGTTTCTTCATTCTTGTGCATCCTTTCATTAAAGGTTATCTAAAATACGATTATTTCTATTTAAAAAAAAGGTATGTCAAAAAAATAAGTAAATCAAGATAAAAAAAAGAAAACTTAATCACTGTTTGACACTCCCGGCGGTGATGCCGGAAATAATGTGCCGTTGCATAAAAATAAAAACGACAAGAACCGGGATAACAGCAATAACGGAACCGGCCATCAGGTGCTGCCAGTCGATTGCCTGGTACCCCTGAAAAATGGCCAGTGCTACAGGGAGAGTATAGAGGGTATCGTTAGTAACCAGTATATAGGGAAAAAGAAAAGAATTCCAGTTAGTAAAAAAAACCTGAATGGCCAAGACCGCCAGAGCGGGTTTACACAGCGGCATGACAATTTTAAAGAGGATCTTGAATTCACCAGCTCCGTCGACCCGGGCGGCTTCTTCCATCGACGGCGGCAGGGTTTCAAGGTACTGTTTGACCAGGAAAATACCGATGGGATTGACCAGCCAGGGGAGTATCAACGCCCAATAGGTATTATAAATCCCGGTTTTCAAACAGAGCAGGTAAAGCGGAATAATGGTTATATGGGCGGGTATCATCAGGATCAGGATAACACTCACGAATAAAAAACGGTTCACGATATATTTATACCGAGCCAGGGCGTAAGCGGTCATGAAACAAAATAAAATATTGCCAGCGGTGACAATGCCGCCGACCAGCAAGGAATTGAAAAGAGGCCGCCCCATATTTATATTTCGAAATAAATCAACGAAATTGCTTAAAGTAAAACTTGAATTAAAAAGCCGGTTGAAGGCGATGCTTTCGCCTACCTTCAGCAAAGACACTCGAAACATCCACAGCAACGGCCCAACCATTAATATAAGTACAATTATTAGAATGCCGTAGTGCAACGCCAACTTGCCGATTTTAACAACGGTCACCATACCGGCTGTTTCCTCTTTAATAAGATGAACTGAACGGCTGAGAAAACGGCAATTATGATAAATAAAACATAAGCGGCGGCGGAGGCATAACCGAATTTGAAAGCCGTGGCGAGGCCGGTATCATAGATGAAATAAACCATAGTGGAAGTATCGAACTTGCCTTTGGTCATCACGAATATTTCCACGAAAACCTGAAAGGATTTGATGGAATTTATGACCAGTATGAACAGGGCGACCGGTTTTAAAAGGGGCAGGGTGATTGACCGAAATCGGTGCAGTGAGGAAGCGCCATTTATTTCGGCGACCTCATACAATTCTTCGGGTATGGCCTTGAGGCCAGCCAGGAAAATCAGCATGTAATAGCCGACCGACATCCATATATCCATCGCCATAATGGCGAAGAGAGCCGTACCGCTGTCATAAAGGAAACCGTTAACCGGGACAGAAAAACCCGCCGCTTCAAGTAGAAGGGCGATATAACCGCCGCGTTGATAGAGATTGGTGAAAATAAGGGCAACCACGACCATCGAGGTTATCGAAGGTAAAAAATACCCCGCCCGGAAAAAAGCCCGGCCTTTGAACCGGCGGTTGACCAAAAGAGCCATCAGCAGAGCAATAATCGTTGTCACCGGGATAGTCCCCAGAACAAAAATAAAAGTGTTTTTAAGCGAGCTTAAAAATGCCGCGTCCTGAAAGAGGTCTTTATAGTTATTCCAGCCCGTCCAGTTATTTTCCCAGGGTATAAATTTAAAATTATGCAGGGTGCAGTCGGTGAAACCGATTAAAAAGGAATAAACCAGGGGAAACGCCCAGAACATGACGAAAGTCAAAAGCCAGGGCAGAGAAAAGATAAAGACGGAAAGTTTGACGCCTTTCATTTTTTCCTGAGGGCGGTTATCTTGTGCTGGGCATCCAGCAGGGTAGCCGCCGGAGGTTTATTGTTGAAAACCACATCCTCAACAGTTTTTTCTATGATATCTTCAATGTAAACCCAGTTGGGGTCAACCGGGGGGTTTTTGGCCATGCGCAGTTGTGAGATGAAAGTCCGCAGGTTTTTATCGCTGGTAAAATATTCATCCTGTTGAGCTTTTTTACTGGACGGGTTGGCAGAATAATTCGCTTTGCAGAAACGCACCTGGTTTTCCGGCGAAACCAGGTAATCGATAAATTTTCTGGCGGCATCTTTATTTTTTGAGTTTTTATTGATGGCCAGGAATTCCCCGCCCATAAAGGAGCGGCCGGGCAGTTCGAGCCCGGGCATAACCGTGGTGAAAAAATTGATTTTGCGATTTTCCAGTTTGATGCGTTTCAAAAGCCAGTCGCCGGAAAGGATAAATGCTATTTTACCGTCAAGAAAGGCATCCTCAATGCCGCGCTGGTCAGCCACATAACCCGAGGAATCATGCAGAATTTTGTAAACCCGCAAGGCTTCAATGGCTTTTCCTGAGGATAAAACACAAACCTTGCCGTCGTCGCTGAAAATCTGGCCGCCGAAGGACCAGAGAAAAGGAAGAAATTTTTTATAAAGGCGGTGCTTTTCGGGAGTGTTAGAACCCCAGCCGTAAAGCCCGGTTTTCATAGAGGTAACCTTGTTGGTCATTCTCCTCAAGGCAATAAGCAGGGTGGGAAGAGTATCTTCAGGATATCCGGCCCGGTTCAATATATCCCTGTTCCCGAACAAAACGCGGGTGCCGAGAATCCACGGCCGGGCATAGACCTTGTCCTGGCAGGTCGCCATACTCCAACCATCATATTCACCACTGTCCAGAGTTATATGAGAGGTGATATCTTCGATATGTCCGTTGACGATGAATTCGGCGAGCCAGTCGGAACCCAGTTCCACTACATCCGGGGCGGTTCCTGAAGCAAAGGCCATAACCAGCTTTTCATGACCGTTTGCCCAGGTCAGGTCGGTGACTTTTACTTTTATATCCGGGTTGGCTTTTTCGAATTCCTCAACCATGGCGTTGATGGTCGGTTTGATACCGGCATCGGTCCAGAACTGCCACCATTCAATAGTTGTTTGAGCTGATACGGTAGTTATCGTGATAAAAAACAAAACAGCTGATAAAACACTTCCCAATTTCATAGATACCTCTTCTCATTTTAAAACTTATCAAATATATTTTTTATTTTTATCAGGTCAACAAGAAATCTTTTAGTTGATTTTAAGTTCCGTAAATTATTTCTCATATTATGCTGTTGTACCTGACAAAACTGGCTTTGGTTCCGGCTGTTGCCTGGTTTGATGTAAGCAAACTGCCGGTGCTGATTAGTGCCGTGATAGCCGTTGTAATTGTATTATATACCACCTATTCCAGGAAGAGCCGTGAGAGGTTTAAAATTCGGGAAATAGCCGGGCTCAAGGCAATCGAAGAGGCTATCGGGCGAGCGACGGAGATGGCTCTGCCGGTCTTATATACTCCCGGCTGGGGTGGCGATATCCAGCGTCCCACCACCATAGCCTCACTGAATATACTGAGTCACATTGCTGAAAAAACGGCACAGTATAACTGTCACCTGCTGTTTCCCACCCATGACCCGGTCATCATGTCGGTTGCCCAGGAAGTCGTGCGCGAGAGCTATGCCCGAGCCGGTTTTATTGACCGCTTCAAAGAAGACGATATCCGTTACGTAACCTCGTCGCAATTCGGTTATGCCGCCGCGGTCGAAGGGCTGATTACACGTTTAAAACCAGCCTCGATATTTCTTTTGGGAACGTTCGAGGCGGAGTCGCTGATCCTGGCCGAAACGGGCAATATCGCCGGGGCGATTCAAATCGCCGGCACCGACTCCACCATCCAGCTGTCCTTTTTTATTGTAGCCTGTGATTATACCTTGATAGGTGAAGAACTTTTTGCCGCCTCGGGCTACCTGTCCGGTGACAGATCCATCATGGCTTCGATAAGAGCCCAGGATATTCTCAAGATTATAATCATAATCTTCATGGTAACGGCTGTTCTCTGGGCTTCATTTGCCCCATCGGCGGATTGGTGGGTTTTCCGATGACGCGCAAAATTCCACAGATTATCTGCGCTTTGTTCGGAATGACTTTGTTTCTGCTCTATTTCTCTCAGCATCCGACCGCAAGAAATCTTAATTTGACCATCCTAAATGACTATTTCCAGATTATCTTCGCTTTTACTTTACTGGTCGGGGTGGTCAGTTTTGTCAAGGTCAACCTGAAAGCCTTTGAAAGGGGAGAAGACCGTAGCTATCACCTGGTTTCGGTAATCGGAGTTTTTATCATGCCGTTATTAGCGATTATCTGGGGAATTAAGGGCGATTCACCGTTTATGTGGGTATTTGAAAACATCCAGGTTCCGATGCAGGCAACCGTTTTTGCTTTGCTGGCTTTCTTTGTGGCTTCAGCATCGTTTCGGGGTTTCCGCGCCCGTTCGGTTCAGGCGACCATATTACTGGCGGCTGCCCTGATAATGTTACTCAGCCGCTCGACTATCGGTGATATGATAGCTGATCAAATCCCGCAAATAGCCGACTGGATTCGCAACTATCCATCCATGGCCGCCCGACGGGCAATCCTGATCGGTATCGGACTGGGTTCTCTGACGACTTCTTTAAGAGTCATGGTCGGAATTGAACGTACCTGGCTGGGAGGGGATAAATGAAAAAGCTCGAAAGCCGACATTATGTCTTTCTGGGTTTGTTTGTGGTCATCCTGCTGACCATGCTCCTCAATGTCAGACTGGAAATAAGAGTCTCCCCGGAAACACAAAAAATGTACAATTATATTGATTCGTTGCCTGAAGGTTCGGTGCTGATGGTGTCTTTTGACCATGAAGCCTCGGCGGTACCGGAAATAAAACCCCTGGCTCTGTCTATCTTGCGGCACGCTTTCAAAAAGGGTCACAAACTTATCGGGGTGTCTTTGCTGGCCGAGGGAACCGGTATCGGTTACCGGCTGATGCAGGAAACGGCCGGGGAATACAACAAAGTCTACGGCCGTGATTTAGTCTATCTCGGTTTCAAGCCGCAGTATATAGCGGCGATTCTGTCGATGGGGGAGTCGATACCGGAGACCTTCCCCGAGGACTATCTCGGCCGACCGTACACGCAATTTCCTTTGCTCGATTCGGTGAAAAATTACGACAATGTCGCAGGGGTGATTTCTATCGCTGACGGTTCCCTTACCACTCACTGGATCGAATATGCCCATGCCCGTTACCATGTCCCGGTAACGGCGGCGGTGGCGGCAGTGATGATGACCACTTATGACCCGTATATTTCTTCGGGACAATTGCATGCCATGGTGGGCGGTCTGCGTGGTGCGGCGGAGTATGAAAAATTGCTCAAAATAGGCGGAAGCGGTCGCCGGGGTATGCTGGCTCAGACCAGTGCTCACCTTTACGTGATCGCCATGATTATAGCAGGTAATATTGTTTATTTTTTACGTCGAAACAAAAGAGTAAAAAGTTGATGGATGCAGGAACTGTCATAGCCGGAATCCTGACGCTTGCGATATTGACTTTTCTATATCGCGATAATCCCGTTTATAAATTGGCGGAGTCGCTGCTTATCGGCGTGTCAATCGGTTATTTTCTCGTCATTAACTGGTCTAATACCATCATGGACCTGATGTTCGTGCCGCTGTTCACACAAGGTAAATTGATGCTCATCATTCCTCTTATACTGGGTCTGCTGATGTTTGGCCGCTTCAACCGCAAAACGACCGTTCTTTCGCGTATACCCATAGCGGTTTTAATCGGTTCCGGTGCGGGAGTGGCTATCCCGGCTATGCTCGATGCCCGTACTCTCCAGCAGATGTCGGCCACGGTTACCCCGATACTCGCTCCCGATGGCCTGCCTAATATATCGGAACTGGTGGTCATGGCCGGGGTAATAACTACCCTTATATATTTCTATTTCAGCCGGGAACACCGGGGCTGGTGGGGGAAGTCGGCAACAATGGGAACTTATTTTCTGATGATATTTTTCGGTACCACCTTTGCGTATACAGTCATGTCCCGCATGTCCACCTTCATCGGCCGTATGGAATTTTTACTGTCTGATTTTCTTAAACTCACGCAATGACCATGAAATGCCCCTGCTGTAAGATTGCCATGAAGGAACTCAAGCGCACTTTTCACAAAAAACGCAAATGGGTCTGTCCCAAATGCGGCAAGGTCCGCTTTCAAATCATCAAGAAAAGAGATTGATTTTAGTCCTGAAGTTTATTATGAAACATTTTGAATAATTTCTCGTTGACGAAGTAATACCTCGGAAACAGGACTAATTAAAAATATGGATTTAAGAATAGGCACTTCCGGTTACAGTTTTGAGGACTGGCGGAGTGTTTTTTACCCGGAGAATATCGAGAAAGGGAAAATGCTGGATTATTATGTCCAGTATTTTCCGACAGTCGAGATAAATGCGACTTATTACCGGATACCCCATCCGGCGGTAATGGCTAAAATTACCGCCAAGGCACCCCGGGGATTTGATTTCATGGTCAAAGCTCCCCAGTCCTTCACGCACACCCGTACCGACCTCGAGAAAGACGCCGCCGCATTTAACGAAGCCCTTCGGCCGATGTCCGAATCCGGTAAACTTGCGGGTATCCTGGCCCAGTTTCCATTCTCTTTTAAATTCAGTAATAATCATCTGGAATATATTAAACTTTGCCAAAAAGCGGTCGCTCCGCATCCGCTATATGTCGAGTTTCGCCATAACAGCTGGGTCAACCGTACCATGTACGACTATCTCATAGCCGGTCATATCGGGTATGTTTGTGTCGATGAACCGCAGCTTCCGGGTCTTCTCGGCCCCGATGTCTTTGCCACCACTGAAACGGCTTATATCCGGCTGCATGGCCGCAATGCCGAGAAATGGTGGGAAGGCGGGGCGGAGCGGTATGATTATTGTTATTCCGAAAACGAACTGAAAACCTGGAAAGATAAAATTGAAAAATTGTCCTTGAAAGTGAAAAGAATTTATGTCTTTTTCAATAACTGTCACCATGGCCAGGCGGCCCGCAATGCCCGGGAGTTCATGCGGCAGTTGAACCTGTAACGCTCTGGCAATGATTTTAGTTGACTTATTAATTTTATTAGCGTATAAAAAAACCCGTTAAAAAAATATCGAGTATAATATGTACCTGAAACTGGAAAACGTAAGAAAAGAATACGATGGCAAAGTTGCGGTGGATAATCTATCTCTGGATATCCCGAAGGGGATAATTTTCGGTATTATCGGTCCTAACGGAGCCGGGAAAACCACCACCATCCGCATGATTATGAATATCATCGCCCCCGATGCCGGACGGGTAATATTCGACGGAAGGGAAATCGATGACAGCTTTAAAAATCATGTGGGATATTTGCCCGAAGAACGCGGTCTTTACAAAAAACTGACTTTGAGCGAAGTCATGGTTTACATGGCCGAACTCAAAGGCACCCCGCCAGCCGTTACCAGACCGCTCCTCGACCACTGGCTGAGTAAAATGGACCTGCTGGATTACAAGTTCCGTAAGGTGGAAGACCTGTCCAAAGGAATGCAGCAGAAACTTCAATTTATCACTACTATCCTGCATGACCCGGAAATAATTATCCTCGATGAACTGTTCTCCGGCCTTGACCCGATTAATATGGAACTGATTAAGAATGTACTGCTGGATTTGAAGAGAGCCGGGAAGACCATCCTCTTTTCGACCCATGTCATGGAACAGGCCGAGAAACTGTGTGATAATATCTGTATGATATCACGAGGCAAGAAAGTAATTGACGGTTCACTGTCCAGCGTTAAAGCTCAGTTCGGTAAAAATACCGTCCAGATTAACATTGAAGGCGATGGTGCTTTTATCAAAGACCTGCCCGGGGTAAAACAGATGACCGAATTTAACAATTATATTGAGCTTTACCTGGCCCCCGGAGCGGACCCGAGCGAGATATTAAAGACGGTTGTCGGGCGCGTCAAAGTCAACCGCTTTGAGGTCGTCGAACCTTCATTGTATAAAATATTTATCGATATGGCCAAAGCCGACCCGACAGAATCACAAAGAGACCAGGGGGGTGACCATGTCTAAATTCGCTGTCATACTCAAACGGGAATATATCCAGGTAGTCAAAAAGAAATCTTTCCTCATCGGGGTCTTTTTGACCCCCGCCCTGATGGCGGCTTTTATGCTAATTCCTGCCTGGCTGGCTCAAAAAAAAGCCACTTCCAGTGAAAAAATGGTCGTGGTCGACTGCAGTGGAACCGGGATGGGGGAGAGGTTCGTAAAAGAACTTGAAGTATATAAACTTGAGAACAGCGATATTCCTTATTATGAAATAAAACAGGTCTTTGTCATTGAACCGGAGGATACCGTTCGTTTTCGGGCTCTTGACGATTCCTTAAAATATGAAATAAATGAAAAAAATCTTAAATATTCCGTCGTTATCAAACCCCAGCCGCATCTTTCCGATGACAGTGTTTATGTGGTGACCAATTCGGATAATTTTACTTCGTTAACGCGTTTCGAGTCTCGTCTGTCAAACCTGATTTCCTCGGTGAAGCTGGAACAGACTAATATTAATCTGCCGGTCGATTCTGTTTTGAAATTGACCCGGAGAATCGACCTTAAGACCCAGAATACGAAAGGCGAAGCGATTCCTTTCCAGGTTAAGTATTTTGGCGGTCTGATTTTTGTAATGCTCATGTTCGGTATGATAGTCACTTATGGTTCACTGGTGATGCGCTCGGTTATCGAGGAAAAGAATTCGCGGATTATGGAGGTCCTCGTATCCTCGGTCAGCCCGTTCCAGTTAATGCTGGGCAAGATTATCGGTCTGGGCGCCGCTACTTTCACTCAGGTGGCGATCTGGGTTTTAATCGGGGCTATTCTGTTTGCAATGAGCGGCTCGGCCGGCCTGGTGATAAGCTCCGATATCAGTCGCCTGGTTTTCAATCCGGTGATTGTTGTTTTCTTCGTCTTGTTTATGATTATGGGTTACCTGATGTATTCAACAATTTTTGCCCTTATCGGCTCCATTGTCAATAACGAAAAGGAAGCCCAGTCTTTCATTTTCCCGATTACCATGTCATTGATTCTGCCGGTGATGGTGGGGATTCATATTGTCCAGGAACCGTATTCGACTCTTTCCCTTGCCCTGTCTTTCATCCCGTTTTTTGCCCCGACCACGATGATGTTGCGGATTATATTCTTGGCTCCCGCGGCAACACAGTATTCATTCTTTTCAGGCATCCTCGGGGAATCAATTCTGTCTTTTATTATCCTTACGATAATGACGGTGGTTATTGTCTGGCTGACCGCCAGGATATTCAGAGTCGGCATATTAATGTACGGCAAACGGCCTACTTTTCCTGAGATTGTAAAATGGATTAAGTATTAGGAATATCAGGAATGGTAAAAAAAGAATCATTACCCAAAGTGCTTCTCTTACTGGCGGCTTTCGTATTCTTTTCCGCCAATACGGTTTACTTTCTCGAAGATACCAGCAGCCCGGTGCTGGCTTCGATAGATAAAAATTATCAACTCAATTTTGAAACCGCTCAGAAGGGTCCCTGGCTCAATTTAAAATCCGCCATCCTCGTCAACGCCGAGAACGGCAATGTCATTTATGCTAAGAATGCCGATGAAATACGTCCCATTGCTTCGATTACCAAACTTGTTACGGCCATGGTGGTAGTCGACCATAAGATACCTTTTGATTCGCTGATGATTATTACAAAAGAAGACGCCCTGCGTTCATCCAAATCCCGGCTGGCGGTCGGTTTTAAATTGAATGTGCTCGACCTCATGTATGCTGCTCTTTTGAATTCCGATAACCGGGCGGCACGAGCCCTGGCCAGGGCAACCTGTGGAACTATCGATGCCTTCGTACAGGAAATGAACCGGAAGGTGCAGCAACTGGGTTTAAAAAACACTACCTTCTATGAGCCTACCGGTCTGGACGAACGAAATGTTTCCACCGCTCACGAAGTGGCAAAACTGCTGCACTACGCTTATGACTATGACCTGATAAGGAAAATTACCGCCCAGAAAAAATACCGGGTAAGGATACAAAATAAAAAGAATACTTACCGTCAGATGAGCAATACCAATTTACTGGTTTATTCACAGTATAAAGTCCTGGCCGGAAAAACCGGCTTTATTCGTGAAGCCGACCACTGCCTGACCACCCTGATACAAAATAAAAAAGGGGAGAGGTTGACTTTGGTAGTTCTGGGAGTGCCTGGTGATAAGCTCAGATTTCGCGAATCCCGGCGCCTGGCTGATTGGGGCTTCCAGCATATCTAATCAGGCAGTTCTTCTATAAATTTCATTAACAACCGGGAAGAATTGGCGGCTGCCACTTTAAAGAAGTTATCTAATTCAGCAGTTGCGGTACTTGACCCGGAACCGCCCGCCAAATCCGATGCCGAACGAAAAGCTATAAAAGGAATATCATTAATTGTACATACCTGCGCTACCGCCGCTGTTTCCATATCGACAACCAGTGCCTGAAAATGCTCCGATAACCAGGTTCTTTTTTCAAGGCAGTCGATAAAACTGTTGCCACTTACCCCAACTCCGTTTACTATTATTTCAGGTAAGCGGTCTAAAATTTTTTCAAATGACAAAGGCGTTTCTACAAGTCCTTCAGCTTTCCTTAAAAAGATGCTGTCAACTTTGAAATAACTTATTTGAAAGGAACTATCAGACTTGTTTTTTTTAATGTTTATCGGCTCAGGGTAAAAGCCTTTAGCACCATAATAACCGTAATCATGAGTCAGCCAGCGGTTGCAAATAACTATATCGCCGATACTTACCGAAGTATCAACCGCACCAGCGATACCCGTGAAAAAAACACCTTTAGGCTTATATAAGTCTAAAAGTTTCTGAGCAGTCAAAGCCGCATTAGTCATACCTACGCCGGATTCAGCCAGAATAACAGGTTTTCCTGATATTTCACCGATAAAAACATCTCGGCCTAGAATCTTTTCAGCGGTATCTGTAACCATTTTTTGAGATAAGAGTGCCCCCTCGGCATCAAAGGCATAAAGTATCAAATAGGGAGCTCTATAATTTCGTTGTGGATTACAACTGACAAAAAGGGGGATGACTAAAAATAAAAGTATAAAAATTGTTTTTTTCTGGTATTTAAACATCATACAACGTCCCATAATATATATTATGTTAACTATTTGTTATTTATTCATTGTTTCATTCTTATAAGAAGACTATTTAATAACGATATTCAAAAGCCTTCCTTTAACATGAATTTTATTAATAATTTTTGAATTTTCAATATATTTTTGGATTTTCGGGCTTTTATAGGCTTCCTTTTCTATTAATTCTTCAGTGGCATCAGTTGGAACCTCGATGTTATCTCTAAGTTTCCCGTTGACTTGAACCGCAATAGTTATTTTTTCACCTGTTATTGCATTCGGGTCATAACCCGGCCATTCTGATTTAAAAACCGAGCTTGTCTTTCCGGTCATTTCCCATAATTCTTCGGCCAGATGCGGTGCCAGAGGCGCAATTAACTGAATAGTTTTTAAAATAACCGTATCATTAAGAAGGTCATTTTTAATACCGGCCGGTTCAAAATCGCGAACCAGTTCCATAAGAGCGGCAATAGCCGTGTTAAAGTGAAGTTGGTTTAAGGATTCTGTTATTTTTTTAATGGTCTGGTTTAACTTAATATATATATTTTTTTCGTTTTGAGATAAATCTTCCAACTTAAAGTAATACTTTAAGTCAGGATTATTTCCTCTAAAATTACTGATAATCGGATAAAAACGATTTATGATAAATTTCTCTACGCCGGTTAAAGTTTCTCCGCTCCAGAGGACTTCTTTTTCCGACGGAGCGGTAAAATACATGGCCAGCCGGGTAATATCTATGCCGCGTTCTTCCATTAAAGGTATCGGTGAAACGGTGTTACCCTTGGATTTTGACATAACCTCCCCTTTGGAATCCTGCACCAGGCCCAGGTTAAAAAGAACTTTAGCGGGTTCTTCAACATCCATCCAGCCTATATCATGTAAAAACTTGGTGAAAAACCGGAAATATATTAAATGGCCGGTGGCGTGGGTCACCCCTCCGACATAAAGGTCAATGGGCATCCAGGCATTGGCTATTTCCTTATTATACGGCAAACGGTCGTTATGCGGGTCGACATAACGAAGAAAATACCATGAAGAACAAACAAATGTATCCATGGTGTCGGGGTCACGCTGGGCATTGCCATGGCAAACCGGGCACGTAACATTAATGTATTCCGGAATATCAGCCAGCGGAGAACGTCCCCGGGGTAAATAGTTTTCGACCCTCGGGAGCAAAACCGGAAGGTCATTATCCGGTACCGGCACCACCCCGCATTTATCGCAATGGATAATCGGGATGGGACAGCCCCAGTAACGTTGCCGGGAAATGGACCAGTCTTTTAGTTTGTAATTTATTTTATGGCGGCCAATCTCTTTTTCTTCGGCATAAGCACTGACAGCTTCAAGCGCCTCTTCCCCGGCCAGGCCGTTGAATTGACTTGAATTGACCATGGGACCGTATTCGACAAAAGCATCGGTCATATCTTCAACTTTGAGAATGGTACTTTTATCCGGGTGAATGACTATCTTGATGGGGATATTATATTTTTTGGCAAAAGCAAAATCTCTGGTGTCATGAGCCGGGACGGCCATAACTGCTCCGGTGCCATATCCGGCGAGGACATAATCGGCTACCCAGAGTTCGATTTTTTCTCCGTTAAAAGGATTAATGGCATATTGACCTGTGAAAACACCATCTTTATCGCCAGTCAAAGCGGTTCTTTCGATATCCGTACGAGCGGCAGCCTGCTTTTTATAAGCCTCTACCCTGGCGGCGTACTCCCCTTTAAGGTGCAACCGATCCAGAATTTCAGCCTCCGGAGAGATAGCCATATAGGTTACTCCGAAAATAGTATCCGGACGGGTGGTGAAAATCGGGAGTTTTTCCCCGGAACTTTCGATAATAAAATCGACCTCAAGCCCGTGCGAACGGCCAATCCATTCCCGTTGCATGGTCTTGACGTTCTCCGGCCAGCCGGGGAGCTTATCCAAATCGTCAATCAGGCGGTCGGCATAATCGGTAATTTTAAAATACCATTGGATCTGGTCTTTTTTAGTTACCGGCGTACCACAGCGTTCACACTTACCGTCTTTAACCTGTTCATTGGCCAGAACAGTCTTGTCTTCGGGACACCAGTTTACGAAACCCCGTTTGCGGTAAGCCAGGCCTTTCTTATAGAGCTGGATGAACATCCACTGGGTCCATTTATAATAATCCGGCAGGCAGGAGTTGATTTCCCGCGTCCAGTCAAACGAAATGCCTGCTTTTTGAAGGGTTTTTTTAGAAACACTGATGTTATCCAGGGTCCATTTTTCAGGGTGCAAACGGCGTTGAATGGCGGCTCTTTCAGCCGGCAAACCAAAAGCGTCCCACCCGAATGGATGCAGGACATCCTTACCCAGCATCATCTGGTATCGGGCTACGGCATCGCCGATTAAGTAGTTCCGGAAATGTCCCATGTGGATATCGCCCGAGGGATAGGCAAACATCACCAGCATATAAAATTTGTTGTTCGGGTCAGGTTTTTTCGGTGCCAGATAAAGCTTATCGGCGTTCCATTTATCCTGCCATTTTGATTCTATCTTCTTGAAATCGTATTTTTTTTCCGATTTTTCTTGAACGGTCATCTCTATTTCCTCACATATCATTAATTGTCGGATATTTTAGTGAAATCTTGGGTATTTGGCAAGGCTTTTAACTACCGTACAGAGCGAGCCGGAAGCTATTTATAAGAGCGAATTTTATTAAGCATAATTGTACCAGAAGCCATCCGGTGCGTGAAATCCGCCTTCAGTTTTTCCCACCGGTAGAGCGGTCCCCGGTAAACCTTTTGAAAGACTGCCAGGCGGGAATCGTAACTGTAGACCGGAATGCGGCCTAAAGTCATGTTGCTATCCGATTCTTCGGGGAAAGCCATCGTAAAACCATATTTATAACCGGCTTTCAGCGTGGCCTTGACGACTCGTTCATTATAACGGCCAAAAGGGTAACTTATGCTGGTGATTTCATTTTCGATAATATCTTCAAGTATTTTTTTGGATTGAATCAGTTCTTCATTTAATTGACTTGAGCTGCAGGCTGTCAGGTCCAGATGACGATGTCCATGAGAACCGAATTTTACTCCCAATCGGGCTAGTTTTTTAATACTTTGAATATCCAGATGGTAATCTACTTTTATTAAGTGGGTATAATCCCATTTATTAGTCTGACCGATATAGCCGGTTAAGATAAAGACGGTGGGGATAAACCCAAGTTTTAACATAAGTTCCGGTAATATGTCCACCAGGTGACGGTAACCGTCGTCAAAGGTAATGGCGACGAAGCAGTTCTTTTTTTCCTGAAGGGCTTTTTCGAGAGAGACTAATTGCACCCCATTGTCGTTTAAAAACAAAAGCAGTTTTCCGAATCTTCGCGGCGAATAATTGGTCGAACCAAAACTAATACCGGATAAAAGCTTGTGAAAAGTGAGTATTCTGGGATATAAAGGTGTTTCCGGAGGCTTCTTATATACCCATTCAGCCGACATTTCTTATGGCTTCCTTTTTGACCGGCCCCAGGATGGTAACGGCCATTTTGGATTCATCCAGAATAAGGTTGGCGGCTTCGAGAATATCTTTTTCGGTCACCTGGTTGATTTTATGAATAATCTTTTTTAAGGAGTGATAAGTACCTTCCATCAATTCCTGCCGGGCTATGCGGTTCATTCGCCCTGTGGGTGATTCATGACTCAATATCAAGTGTCCCCGCATCTGTGCCTTGACCTGTGCAAGTTCTGCCGAGGTTATTCGTTTTTTACGAACCCGGTTTAATTCCTTCATTATAATATCAAAAGCCTGTTCCAGCTTTTTATCGTCCGTACCCAGGTAGATGCCGAAAATACCGCAGTCACGATAGATGTCATTGTAGGAATAGACGGAATAAGCCAGCCCTTTTTCTTCACGGATTTTCTGGAATAAAACAGATGACATGCCGTCGCCCAGATAACTGTTCAAAGCCTGGGCGGATATCTTCCAGGGGTCGGTGTAGGCGATGCCTGGAAAACCAAGACACATATGGGTCTGTTGATTTTTATCTCGGACCAGATGTATCTGGTTTTCCTTCGAACGCCGGGCAGGTGCTTCCGAAAGCGGGGGCTGTTCGCTGAAATAAAATTTTTCTTTTACCAGTTTCAACAAGTGCTGGTGGGAAATCGCTCCGCAGGCGGCTATCACCACGGCTCGGGAAACATAATATCTTCGGTAAAAATCGAGCATCAGATGACGCGACATGTTACTGATAATCTCACAGTTCCCCATAATAGGTTGACCCAGCGGGTCGTTACCCCAGAAGGTTTCCGAAAAAAGGTCATGAACGCGTTCGGTGGGATTATCCAGCGATTCTTTTATTTCCTCACAGATAACCATGCCTTCACGCCGGATGTTGGCGGGTGCGAAAACCGCGTTGCAGGACAGGTCAGCCAGGACATCAACCGCCGCCTCCAGAAAATCGTCGAGAACACGGGCGACAAAACAGGTATGTTCCCGAGAGGTAAAACCGTTCAGCGCCCCCCCCAGGGATTCCAGTGAGGCGGCAATCTGCTTGACATTTCTATTTTTAGTGCCTTTGAAAACCATGTGTTCGATAAAATGAGAAAGCCCGTTTTCATGGGCTTTTTCATTTCGCGAACCAACGTCAATCCAGACGCCGATTGAAAGGGAGCGGACTGAGGGCATTTTTTCCGTTATGACTCTCAGCCCGTTTTTTAAAACCGTTTTCTGATAGGCGCCGTTTTTAAAATGAGAGCTGCCCATATTTTTTAACGACGGCTCCGTGAACGTTGGCTGCTGCCTTCCCTGCCACGTGATGGCGGGCGCTGACTTGGCGGGCGTTCATCGCCGCCCGGAAGCAATACTCTCCGGGAAAGACGAACCCGTCCATCGTTGTCAATGCTGATTACCTTGACATCGATACGGTCGCCCAGTTTCACGACATCTTCGACGCGTTTGACATGGTCAACGTCAAGCTCCGAGATATGCACCAGGCCGTCGGTGTTGGGCAGGATTTCGACGAAAGCGCCGAAATCGGTTATCCGGCGGACAATCCCATTATAAACTTTGCCGACTTCCGGTTCTTCGACCACAGCCTTGACCCGGGCCAAAGCCGCCCGACCGGCATCGCCGTCAACCGAGGCAATCATGACCAGGCCGTCGTCGGAGATATCGATCTTGGCTCCGGTTTCCTCGACAATCGCCCTAATCATTTTACCACCGGGGCCGATCAGTTCGCCGATTTTGGCCGGATTAATCTGCAAAGTGATAATCCGCGGGGCAAATTCGGAGAGCTGGTCACGGTGTTTGGAAATAGTCGCATTCATCTTGTCCAGAATGTGAAGCCGCGCGATACGGGCTTTCTCCATCGCCAGACGCATGGTTTCAATATCCAGGCCGGTGATTTTAATATCCATCTGGACCGCGGTTACGCCGTCTTTGGTTCCGGCCACCTTGAAATCCATATCACCGAAATGGTCTTCATCACCCAGGATATCCGTTAAAACCACGACTTTATCCTCGGTCTTAATAAGTCCCATGGCGATACCCGCGACAGCGGTTTTAATCGGCACCCCGGCATCCATCAACGACAGAGAACCGCCACATACAGAAGCCATCGATGACGAGCCATTGGATTCCATGATATCCGATACGACCCGAATGGTATAGGGAAAACCGGTCTCATTGGGTATAACCGGCACCAGTGCCCGTTCGGCCAGGAAGCCGTGTCCGATTTCCCGCCGGCTGGTACCCCGGATTTGCTTGGTCTCCCCCGTACTGAAAGGCGGAAAATTGTAATGGAGCATGAAACTCTTGGTGGATTCGCCTTCAAGTTCGTCGAGGCGCTGTTCATCAATCTTGGTTCCGAGAGTCACCGCCACCAGAGCCTGGGTTTGTCCCCGCGTAAACAGGGCGGACCCGTGTGACCTCGGCAAAACGCCTGTTTCGCAGGTTATTTCCCGGACTTCATCCACCGTACGACCATCGATTCGCCGGCCCTCGGTAAGGATCATATTTCTCATCACCGCGGCATCGAGGTCGTGCAGAATTGTTTTAATATCGTCTTCCTTATCGGGGAAAGTCTCCTGTAAAGCTTCGAGGATTTCCTTTTGCATCTGTTTTTTCAGTTTTTTCCGGCTGTCTTTGTCGGCGATGTGATTATATTCCTCGAAACGATTACCGACCATCTCCCTGACTTTATTGACGATGGTTTCATCGGGAGTCAGGGGGGTATAATCGAACTTTTCTTTGCCGGACAAAACCTTGAGTTCCTCAATCCTGGCCACTACCTGCTTGATAGCTTCATGGCCGTACATCAGCGCCTGAATAATATCTTCCTCCAGAGCTTCCTGAGCACCACCTTCAACCATGGTTATCGAATCGGCAGTACCCGCCAGGGTGATATTCAGGTCACTTTCGCTGAGCTGGTCAATTGTGGGATTGATGAGAAACTGACCGTTAATGCGGCCGACTCTGACGCCGGCCACGATTTTTGAAATCGGAATATCCGAGACCGCCAGGCAAGCCCCCGTACCGATTAATGCCAGGATATCGGTATCGTTCTGCTGGTCATGGGAGATGATATATGAGATGCACTGGGTTTCACCCTTGAAATCGTCCGGGAAAAGAGGACGAATCGGGCGGTCAATAATTCGTGAAGAGAGGATTTCTTTTTCCGAAGGGCGCCCTTCCCTTTTGAAAAAGCCGCCGGGGATTTTACCCGCGGCATAGGATTTTTCCCGATATTCGACCGTCAAGGGGAAAAAATCAAATTCCGTTTTTGGTTCGGGGTTGGCGCAAACAGTGGATATTACCATCGAATCGCCGTATCGGACGGTAACAGCACCATTTGCCTGTTTTGCCAACTTGCCGTTTTCAATTATGAGTGTTCGTCCGCCTATTTCTAATTCTACTTTTTGTGACATAAATTCCTATCCGTTTCTTACCGTCTTAGCCCAAGCTCCGTAATAACGGCACGATAACTCTCGATATCACGGTCTTTAAGATAGTCCAGCATCCGGCGTCTCTGACCAACCATCTTTAGAAGACCCTGTCGGCTGTGATAATCCTTCTTGTGAACTTTCAGGTGTTCGGTTAACTGGTTAATGTGCTCGGTTAATAGAGCAATCTGTACTTCGGGAGAACCGGTGTCGCTTTCGTGCAGCCGGTGTTGATTGATGATTTTCTCCTTCTGTTCCTTACTCATTGGCATTATTTACTCCTTTTATTTATAATTCCAATAATATTTTCTTTATCTTTTCCAAGTTGTTCCAGCAGTTTTTCCGAGGAATCGAATTTAAGGTTGTTCCTTATGAACCGGGTCGGAAAAACGATTAATTCCGCATTATAGATATCCCGGTTAAAATCGAAGAGATTGACCTCTACCGATAACCGCGGCAGGGGGTTGAAATGATTTTGACCGATAAACATCATACCTTTTTTTTCTTCTTTGTCAAACTGAACCCAGCAGGCATATACCCCATCAGGGGGCAACAGCTTCCGCCCGCTAACTTTAATATTGGCTGTCGGGTAACCAATTTTTTTGCCCAGCCCGATTCCTTTCTCCACTACCCCGTAAATGGCATATTCATGGCCCAGCAGCCGGATAGCTTCGGGATAATGGTTGCGGGTCATCGCTTTCCGAATCCGGGACGAGGATACGGGCTCGCCATCGACAATTACAGGATTAACCACCTCAAGCTCGAATCCGTATTTCTTGCCCAGGATTTGCAGTTCATTGATATTGCCGCTTCGGTTCTTACCGAAAGCATGGTCATAACCGACAATCAGCTTGCGGGTATGGATTGTTTCTATCAGGATTTCTTTTACGAACTGTTCGGCGGTCATATTTTTCAGATGTTCGTTGAATTCGAGAATGAGTACCTGGCCGTCAAAAAAATCCGGAACGAATTTTTCCTTTTCTTCAATAGTTGTCAGGAGCATCGGAATATAATCGGGGCTGACCACCACTTTGGGATGGGGATGGAACGTCACCAGCACCGAACTGCTGCCGGTTTTTTCGCTTTCCTGGCGAACCCGGCGGAATATTTCCTGGTGCCCCAGATGAATACCGTCAAAAGTCCCGACGGTCGTTACGGCACCGTTCTTTTCTTGAAAGCGGAAATTTTCCAAACCTTTTATAAAAGTTGCGGTCAATTCAACACCCTGAGATAATTAAAGAGGAGTTCGCCTTTTGGGGACTTAAAATCTTTCGAATCAACCGCGGCTGTCCCGACCGCCATGACTTCGCCCCGGCTGTTTTTTAAAAGGACTTTATCTCCGCGGGAAAAGTCACCTTCGATACCGACGACATCCTGCCAGCTTAAGAAGCGGCCGTTTACCACCGCCCGGCTGAATTCGTCGGTAATATTGATGGCACTGTAATCCAGAGCTTTATCATAAGACAACAGATACTCGTATATTTCATTTTTCCGGTGTCTCTCGGCGGCGGCATCCAGAGTCAGCGCCCGGTTGATTTTAAATTTTCCCACCCTTACCCGCTTGAGCGCCGAAAGGTGCGCTCCGCAACCCAGCGCTTCCCCGATATCATGAGCCAGAGTACGTATATAGGTTCCGGAGGAACAACTGACGGAAATATTAAGCCGGGGTTTTTGGTAAGCCAGCAGTTTTATATCATAAATTTCTATCATTCTTAGCGGAGTTTCCACCGTTTGTCCTCTTCGGGCATGCTGATAAAGCCGCTTGCCATCGATTTTCACCGCTGAAAAAGCTGGCACCTTCTGCCGGATAATGCCTTTAAAACTATCCAGCAGTACTTCGAGGTCGGTTATCTTCAAGTCGGGAATCTCCGAAGACGGGCTGTTATAATCAGCACCCTCGGCATCGTAAGTGGCTGATTTAATACCCAGAAAAATTTCAGCCTCGTAAGTTTTATTCAATTCAGATATGAACCGGGCGATTTTGGTCGCTTTTCCCAGACACATGACTAAAAGACCTTCCGCGAGGGGGTCAAGCGTACCAGTGTGGCCGATACTTCGCTGGTTCAATATCCGGCGTAACGCCATGACGGCGTCATGACTGGAAATGCCGGCCGGTTTATCCAGCAGTAACACGCCGTGATATTTATCCTCACCCGGCATCGACAGCCTCCGTTAAAATATTGACGATTTCCTTCCGGGCTTCGTCCATCGGCAAGGGAATGATACATCCGGCGGCATTGAAATGACCGCCGCCGTTGAAATGACCGGCGATTTTCGCGACATTGAGGTCGTCCCTGGCGCGTAAAGAAAGCTTGGTTTGAGAAGGGGCTATTTCCTTTAAAAGACCACCCACCTGCACCTGCAGGTTAAACATCGTTAAATCCACAAGACCCTCGGTATCCGATTCTTTGGTGCCGGTTTGGACGAGCATGTCCCGGGTAAGATACATCAGGCAGATTCTTCCTTCACGATGAAATTCCATGGTGTTTAATACCTGACCGGTCAGTTTCATAACGGAGGGCTCGATATTATAATAAACCTGGTCACAGATACGCCTCGGGTCAGCCCCGGCTTCAATCAAATATCCGGCCAGTGTCATGGTACGGGAAGTCGTGGAGGAATAACGAAAGCGTCCGGTATCGGTCAGAATCGCGGTATATAAATGTTCAGCTACCGCCGGTGTCAGCCCGTAGCCCACCTGGAGAAAATACCCACAAGCCATTTCACCTACGGAGGAGGCTTTGGTATCAATCCAGTTGACCGTCCCATACGAAACGGCATCCTGATGGTGGTCAATATTAATTATTTTTACCCGGTCTTTAATGAATTCAATCGCCCTGCCGGTTCTCTCCAGCGTCGGGCATTCCAGGACCAGAGCGGTATCGATATCCGAAAGCGATTTAATTGCGGCCACCGGTTTAATCTTTTCCACTCCCGGCAGAAACAGGTATTTGTAAGGGATTTCCGAATCTCTGACGAGATAAACTTCCTTGCCGGAATCCTCAAGGTATGCGGCAAAAGCCAGTTGTGTTCCCACCGCATCACCATCCGGGTCGACATGGGATACCACCATAATTTTCCGGCTCCTGAGGAAGAATTTCTCGATTTCCAGAATTAAATCTTTATGGGGATTGGTGAAATTACTTAGTTTTGTTTTCTCGTTTAAGTTCATTTAACAATTGCTCTATTCTGATGCCTTCTTCAACCGATGGGTCGAATACAAAAGTAATCTCGGGGATATGCCGAACCTGGAGGTTCCTGCCCACCATCGACCGGATTTGCTTGTTATTTTTTTTAAAATAATTGTCAATCGTACCATGATTTTCCTTATCACCCAGATAAGAATAATATATCCGGGCATATCGCAAATCATCGGTCAGCTTGACCCGGGTAAAAGTAACCATGCCGGTGACCAGCTCCGCAAGCTCATCGACCAGGAGAACGGAGATTTCCCTTAAAATCAATCCGCTAAGTCTGTCCGAACGTTTATACTGCTTCATATTATCTAACAAGATTCATGTCATTAAAGGTGAAATATACAGCCGTTTCAAGTCCGGTGCAGATAACAGAATCACTACCCGTTGCGAAACCGTCAGGTACTCAGAGTCCTGGCGATGGCCACTATTTCGTAGGCTTCAATTATGTCACCTACCTTGATATCATTATAATTTTCAAGACCGATGCCGCATTCAAAACCTTCCTTTACTTCACGGGCGTCATCTTTAAACCTTTTGAGTGAAGAAAGCTGGCCGGTGTAAATCACCTTGCCGTCCCTTAAAAGGTGCACCTTGTCTTTTCTGCTGATACGGCCTTCTTTAATATAACAGCCGGCAATGAGGCCGACTTTCGGGACCTTGAAGGTATTGCGAACCTCGGCCTGACCGACGAAATTTTCCGACAGGGTCGGCGCCAGCAAACCTTCCAGGGCTTTTCTGACGTCGTCCTCCGCCTCGTAGATAATATTGTACAGGCGAATATCGATTTTTTCTCTTTTGGCCAGTTCGCGGGCCCGGGTGTCAACCGCCACATTGAAACCGATTATGATGGCCCCCGAAGCCGTGGCGAGAAGAACATCGGATTCGACAATCGCACCTACGCCCCGGTGAATAATATGGGTTGTCACCTCGTTGGTGCTGATCTTGCTCAGGGTGTCCGATAGCACTTCCACCGAACCGTCAACGTCGCCTTTGATAATCAGTTTTATTTCCTTGATCTCACCTTCCTTGATTTTTTCGAAGACTTTGTCAAGAGTGATATGTCCGTGAGGCCGACGGTAGTCATATTCACGTTTTATCTGACTGCGTTTAAGGGTAATTTCGCGGGCTTCCTGGTCATCGTGGACAATCAGGAAACTGTCTCCCGCCTGGGGCACACCCGATAAACCGGTAATTTGAACCGGTGTTGAGGGTCCTACCGCCCGAAGCGATTCCTCCCGGTCGTTGGAAATGGTGCGGATATGACCGGAGTATACCCCGGCGACCACCGAGTCGCCTACCTGACAGGTTCCTTTTTGAATGAGAACGGTCGCTACGGGGCCGCGACCTTTTTCAAGCTTAGCTTCCACCACCACTCCCTGACCGCGGATAGACGGGTCGGCTTTAAGATCCAGCATCTCTGCCTGGAGGATTATCATATCCAGAAGTTTGTCTATATTGGTGCCGGCTTTAGCGGAAACTTCAACCATTATCGTTTTACCACCCCAATCTTCACTGAGCAAATTATGCTGAGCTAACTGGGTTTTGATGGCATCGGGGTTGGCGTTGGGTTTATCGATTTTATTGATAGCCACGATAATTGGCACCCCGGCCGCCCGGGCGTGGTCGATAGCTTCAACGGTTTGAGGCATAACCGCCTCGTCGGCTGCAACTACCAGTACCACGATATCCGTCAACTGGGTCCCTCTCGCCCGCATGGCGGTAAAGGCCTCGTGGCCGGGGGTGTCCAGGAAGACGATGCGATTTTTACTGTGGGATACTTCATATGCTCCGATATGCTGGGTAATCGCCCCCGCTTCATCTGCCACCACGTTCGTTTTACGGATATAATCCAGAAGCGAAGTTTTACCGTGGTCAACATGTCCCATGACCGTTACCACCGGGGAACGCGTTTCCATGGTTTCTTCATGCTCTTCTTCGCGGACGGAATTGCCGATTTCTTCCATCGGTTTGGTATCAAAAGCGAATTCGCTGGCCACCATTTCGATAGTGTTCATATCCAGTCTTTGATTGATGGTCGCCATCATGCCCAGTTCGAGCAGTTTGGTAATGACATCGGCGGGTTTGACGGTCATGAGTTTGGCCAGTTCCGCCACCGACATATATTCGTTGACTTCAATTAAATTATCCGGAACTTCATCGTGGA
>JAQUSF010000029.1:24071-30910 GCA_028715215.1 Candidatus Zixiibacteriota bacterium | reverse complement strand
ATTTGACCCTCGTGGTCAGGTATTACCCCATTCTTAACCGCCAGCTCTACCAGCTGGGCACGACCCAGGATGGTCGCCGTGGCGTTATTGATATAATGGTTGAAAGTAGCTGTGATAGTTCTCAACGTTTCCAGGGCGGCTTCCTTCATCTGGTTGCGGGCAATCTGCTGCTGCATTCTGCGATTTTCGCACAGCAGGGTTTCCACCGCCAAATACTGCCGGGTTAAAAGACAGTTGGCTTCGGATAATATCTCTTCCACCGAACCGATTTCTATGTCCAGGTAACGGGCTTCCTCGACCGTTTGCGGCAACAGCCGGACCTGGATATCCCGTAGACTTTCAACCGTCAAGTTGAGATTATCCCGAATGGTACTGCGATTCTCAATTTCAAAAGTTTCCTCATCCCGAACTTCCTTTATCACTCCGAAACTTGATACAAGATTGGCCAGGGCAATAATCTGACTGTAGATCATCTCGGAGTCACAGCTGTTCGGAACATACTGGATATGGTGATGCCCTACCGCTTCGCAGATTGCCTGGGGGATATTCCATTGTTCGAGCAGAAACTGGCCGACCCGGGCATGATTGGTGCCCCATAATTCTTCCTCAAGTTCGAGCGTCCTCTCGCCCTTCTGAGCCTGACGACACAGGTGTTCAAAGTCTTTCGGAAATGATTTTTCTAAAATCAAAAGACCAATATCATGCAGGAGACCGGCAATGAAGGCTTCTTCTATATGCGGATATTGAATCGCCTCGGCAATCATCCTGGAAGCAATCGCCACCTCCAGCGAATGTCTCCAGAAACGAAGGCGGTCGATTTTCGTTTCCCATCGGGCCACCAGATTATAAATCGAAGCCGACAGTGCCAAAGCGGTTACCTGGCGGAGACCCAGCATAACCACCGCCTTGGTCATAGTCGTAACTTCCCGATGAACACTGTAATACGGCGAATTAGCCATCCGCAGAATCTTGGCTGTCAGAGCCGGATCATGCATCAATACTTTCGCCATTTCATCGGCCGAGGAGCGGTCATCACGGGCTATCCGCAATACCTCCACCAGCGTCTGCGGCAGAGAGAACAGTTCATGACGTTCCTGAAAAATCTTATTTATAATTTCATTTTTATCCATAGAAGCTCGCTATTTATACTTGTATCGGCTAAAATATCGTCAAATTGAGATGCTTTATAACTTACAGGATATCAGCCGCTTAGCCTGGCTGAAAGGCGGTCAAGACGCCTTTTTAACTGGTTCTGCCCGTAATTACTATGAGGACAAAGGGCTATGGCCGACCGGGTATGATATAAAGCTTTTTGAAGAATCTTTTCGCGATGTTCATAATATTTGGCCAGTTCCAGATTAGCCAGGAAGGCTTCCCGCCCGCCGGCTTCAGCTAAAGCCTGCCAGATTTCAACCGCCGAGGACCATTGTCCGGCTCTTTTCATTGCCAGCGAATGAAAAAACTGCATTTCACCCGTCAAGGCTTCGTTTCCTTCTCTTTTTAGAAGGCCGTAAAGATTGATAACTTTGTCGACCTGCTTCCGCCTTCCATATATGCGGGAAAGCGAATAAATATCCTCCACCCGGTCAAGGTTCGCACCTTCGGTAAGAAAAATTTTATTTATTTGAGTAACCAGAAAATACAAGGAAAAAATATCAAGGCGGTTATGTCTCAAAACTTCTTTCATATTTTCCAGGTTTTCCCCGGTCAGCCAGTCAAAATAAACGGAAGGTATCAGATAGCCGGGGATATCATCTTCGCGAAAAAAACCAAACAGCTCGCGTTCAACATTACTCAGACTGCAATCACCCAGCCGCCGCTTGAAAAGACGGCGGGTGGTATGCAAAAGGTCGATATGACCGGCGGTCTTTATTTCCCGGGCTACCCGGTTGATAATCATCCGGTCACGGACTATGGAAAGGTCGAAAGCAGCACCGTTGTAGCTTACTATGGTTTTGTCGGGACCAAGTTCTGTCAGGACTTGCTCAAGCAAAGCGGTTTCATCGGTATAATCAGGAAGTAAATACTGGCGAACCTCGAAACCCTCAGCTACCCGTGAACCACAGCCGACCAGGAAAGCGACCGTCCCGGTTCCCCCCAGGCCGGTGGTTTCAATATCGAAAAAGAGCATCGAAGAAAGGGTTGTTTCACCGGCATTTTCCCGGTTGGAAAAAGCGGACCCGGTCACAACCGCCGCCGGTACCTCGTCCTCAAGGTAAACTTCACCCAGCGAAGAACCGGCCGGGAAAAGCGTTTTGATAACACAGCAGGTTCCCTCGCGGCGGGTAACGAGGCAGCCGCCAAGTTCCGAAGCCAGCCGTTGATAGCGCGAGGGCAGGCGGTCTGTTGGTTCTTCAGAAGCGGCCGATAATATAAATTTTTTCAGGTTGTCTAAACGTTCGTTTAAATTATCACGGGACATGTGACGCGGCTTTCAGAGCTGAGGCCATTTTCAGGCGCACCAGGCGGTCTTGTTCCTGCTCGTAAAAGATTCTCCTGAAACAGCAGTTATCTTCCGGGTCGGCAAGGATAATCGCCACGGCAGCATGTGCCCGGCGGTCGGGATCAGTCGAATAAGTCTGCTCCAGCAGAATTTCCAGGGCTTCATCGGTGGCGTATCGCCCCAGCACCCGACAGGCCAGGTTCCCCAGGAGAGCCTTCGGGGAGTTAATCGAATCCTGAAGAGCACTTATCACATCCACCGTATCCATTTTTAAAAGAGCTTCCATGGCGGTCATTCGTACCCCGTAAAATTCATCCCCCAAAAGGCTGGTCAGTTTCCTGATATTACCTGCCACCATCAGATTACCAGAGGCCACCGCCGCTGATTTTCTTACCTGGGCGATGGTATCGTTCAGGGCTTCCGTAACGGCGGCTGCCGCCCGGCGGTCGCCGATTTTTCCCAGGGCGCCAATCGCCTCATCGCGAACCTGCCAGCGTTCATGACGGCTGACCTCGATGAGCGGCTGCACCGAAGATGTATCCTTAATATCCCCCAGAGCCCAGCAGACCCGTGATACCACTTCGCCATCGGGGCGATTCAACGCTGCCGTCAGGTATGGTACCGCCGGAGAACCGATTCTCTGCAGGACATGAATTATTGCCCACCTCTCCCGGGCCGACCTGGTTATAAACTTATCAATCAGGTAAGGTACCGCCGGAGCTCCTAATGCCGCCAGGGAATCCTTGGCCGGTTCCACCAAATCCTGGTAAAGAACCGAACCTGAAGAAGCAATCACAAACAGGGAATCGACCTTCTTTTTTATATCCTCTTGCGCCGACAAAGTTTCACTGACAGCCACTATAATAATTAAAAGCGTTAGAGTTGTTTTTAAAATCACTTTCAGCATTTTATTCCTTTGTTCCCGTCAGGCTGTCCGCGGTTATGTATTCAATATCCATCCCGCCCCCCCATTGGGAGTTTGTCCGCCAGTAATAGTTATCCTGTCCGTTCCCCAGATACTGGTCAGTACCGCCAAGGTCGATAAAGAGGCCGATGGAACCGAAATCCCGTCGGGGATTGCCGTAACCCTGGGTATTCTGGAAGTTATTCACCAGGTACCGGTCATTGCCTTCATTGTCAATAAGAATACCGGCGCCGTTGGCTGAACCGGCTCCCTGCGAAAGGTCGTAAGCTATATAAGTATCGTTGCCATGACGGTCCAATATCAAGCCGCAGGAATAATCATGACCGCAGCCCTGCATCAGCCCCTTCCCGAAATAAACGTCCGAACCACAATCATCAATAAGGATACCCAGGGCCATATGCGTGGCCGTCCCCTGACCGTACTGAAAACAGCTGTACTGGTCGTTACCGCAGGAGTCATAAATAACCCCGAGCGACCACCAGTAACTGCAACCCTGGGCGAAAATATCCGCCTGGTAATTATCGTTGCCGTTCAGGTCGATAATTGCCCCGATCCCCCCGGACATCCAGGGCCGCAAACCGTACCCGAATCCCTGGGAAAGAGACAGGTAATGTTCCTTATAACGGAGAATATCCTTATACTTGCTGCCGGCGTAATAAGTATCCGAACCGTCCATTTCGTAAATCATACCCAACCCCTGAACAAAACCGAATCCCTGGGCATACAGGGCGGCATTATAGACATCGCGGCCACCCTCGTCAATCAACAACCCCATCCCGAAACTTCCCGCCCCCTGGACATGGGTATCACCGTCATAACGGTCATCCCCGGCGGCATCATAAAGGAGACCGAAGCCAAAGTAGCCTGAGCCCAGAGCAAAAGACCGGGCATCATAACGGTCATGGCCGTCAAAATCCAGAAGTAATCCGACCGAGAAGCAGCCCGAACCGAGGGTAAAATCCGAGCGGGAACGGTAACAGTCATCGCCGGCCAGGTCAATGATAATGACACTATGGGGATTTGCCGGGTCATAGGTCAAGTCATAGATATCATTACCGCCGAAATCGAGGATAAATTTATAATCGCCGCTGTAATAATCATTGCCGGGACCGCCGATTTTCCAACCCGGTTGCCGTCCCAGGTAGGTTTCGGTACGGGCGTCGGCAGGAAGGTACCCGATACCTTCGATAATTTTTTCCGCGGTCACCTGCCCCGAACGAAGCATTGTCCGCAGGGCGTTTATTTCCAGCATCAACTCCTGAAGACAGTCAAGACCGGCGGCCACCAGCGGGTCCTTGTCAATGGCTGTCCCGAAAGTAATAAACTCATCGCTGTAAGCTTCTTCCAATTTCTCCAGAGAATCGTTCTGCTGGACTGTGAAAAATTCCTCTTCCACGGTCATCACGATGAGTTCCTTGAACTGATTTTTAAGGAAATTCCTTTGTTCCGAGGTCAGCGGCGCCAGCATCATCTCGGCCGAGCGGGGAAAAACCACGTCGATATATTTCATGGCCCGCGTCAAAAGCTGGTTGAGATTGAAATCGGTATAAAAAAGATTGTAACGACCCTGGATTTCCGAAATATCCGCCTGGTAAGGTTTTGCCCTTCCGAGCTGGTATTCACCCCTGAGGTCGCCAAACAGAATCCGGGCTATTATTTCCGGCTGTTTTTTGACATGAGCTTTTTTCAGAGTTGCCGTATAATCAATCATGCCCAGGGGTGCCGCCATGAGGTCGGCAACCAGTTTCAGGCGAAACGAATCCGGCTCGGTATAGTCCGAACGATAAGCAATATCAGCCGGTTGCAGTCCCAGGTAGTCGGTTAAATGCTTCAGACCGAACCACTCGGGGGTAGCGGGAGAATTATCCTGGCCTAAAAGACTAAAGGGCACCAGGCAGAGTAATAATATCAGGAAAAACTTCATATCTACCTCGGAAGATAACTTAAAGATAAGAATCCGGTCAACAATAATGATTAATGGCGGGTTATTTCTTTTTGGTCAGAATCCAGACAAATTCGCTGAAAAAGGACATGTTCAGCCATCCGAGGAAACCGCTGAAGATATTACCGGACCGCTCCACCGGGGTATATCCATCATAAAAAAGACCCGGGTTTTCCTCAATTAAAGGCGTGTAATCATGAATCCAGAAATCGGAAAAGACTTTTTTCAGATATCTTCTGGTGTGGTAAAATTTATCTCCCGGCGTTTTATCCCTGCGACCCGGGGTAAAAAACCCCCGGCCCGACAAATAACAGAAACCGCCGCTTTTAAGCAGGCGGTATATTTCATCTGCCAGCGCCGGCAAACAGTCATATTTCTGATAGCTGTCGGCACAAAGAACGAGGTCGAAGGTTTCATCGTTAAAACAACTATCAAAAGGTCGGGCAGTTTCATAGCGGGCAAAAAAACGGTCCATATAAAAAGGCTTATCAGCGGAGCCGGTCAAATCCAGGCAGTCCAGAGTCACCAAAGGCGCCGTTGTAAAATGCTCACAGACCGCCAGAAGTTTCCTTCGCCGGGCATCCCTGACCGGATGCCCTCCAACCGGTGGTGATTCGGGAACTTTTTTCTCCATATTAAAAGCCATATTTTTTTTATCGGATATTTATTTTGAAAACTGGAGTAAAAAAAAACGCTCCTTAAAAGGAGCGTTTTTAATAATTTCAGCAACGTACCAATCAGGTGGTCACGTCATCGATGGTGCAGGTCAGAACACCGGTCTGGTCGATGGTCCAGGTATCGACTGTGGCATCATCGTCCAGGTTGGCTGTAGCCGTAGCGGTGAAGGTGTTGGCGGCCGCCACGATAGCATAGGTGTACATGGCGCTGGTCATGACTTCGACGCCGATCTGCGGGAAAGTACCGCCGGCTCCGGCAGCGATGGAGACACCACCGTCACCATAAGCACCGTTGGCCTGACGATAGGTCCGCTGCATGGTATATATCTGCTTCAAAAGCTGTTTGCATTCGGACTGTTTGGACTTGGTCGTGGCCTGCATGAAACGCGGGATAGCCAGAGCGGCCAGAATACCGATGATTACGACCACAATCATCAACTCGATAAGGGTGAAACCCTTCTGGCGATTGTGAAACTTACTAAACATGTGTCCTCCTAAAGTTAATTCCTGTTAAGGTTCTATGTTCTGTTTTAACTTCACTCTTATCCAAAGGCAAAGGACATGCCTTTGACGGAGCTTTTTTTTGAACAGCTTTTTCCGGAAGTAACCGTCTAAAAAACAAAGCGTTATAAAAAAAGGCGAAAAATAAGGGATAAATCCAATAATTTTCTGCCTTTTTTTATGAGTAAGTTTGGAGCATAATGCAATAAATCAGTGCATTTTGCAAAAAAAACGCTCCTTAAAAGGAGCGTTTTTAATAATTTCAGCAACGTACCAATCAGGTGGTCACGTCATCGATGGTGCAGGTCAGAACACCGGTCTGGTCGATGGTCCAGGTATCGACTGTGGCAT
>JAQUSF010000029.1:0-23971 GCA_028715215.1 Candidatus Zixiibacteriota bacterium | reverse complement strand
ATTCGGACTGTTTGGACTTGGTCGTGGCCTGCATGAAACGCGGGATAGCCAGAGCGGCCAGAATACCGATGATTACGACCACAATCATCAACTCGATAAGGGTGAAACCCTTCTGGCGATTGTGAAATATGTTAAACATAAATCCTCCTTAAGTTAATTCGTATAAGGGTTGTTTTAGAAATTCGCCACGGCGTACTATATTGCAAAGGACATGCCCCGTCCCTGTACTAATTGAATACCGCTTTTTAAACTGGGTGAAGTACATGACGTCTATCGTATTATACATCCTGTTCACGTCAGCGGCTTTCGCACGCACAGTTTTACACCGTTTTTTTCTTATAAGAAAACCGGGCAATTTGCATTAGCAACCGCAAATTGCAATAAAAAAGGCGCCCGCAGGCGCCCTGTAAATTAAACGGTTTCTTATCCGTCAGTTAAGCACGTCATCAATGATGTTAGTAAGAATACCCAGGTCATTTATTGTCCAGGTATCGATAGTAGCGTCATCGTCGATATTCGCGGTTGCCGTAGCCACGAAGTTGTTGGCACCTCCAATTACCGTATAGGTATATTTGGCATCCGCCATTATCTCTATCCAGATCGAGCTTAAAGCATTCGGGCTGGCCGCCGAGGCCGGTCCGGCCGGAATGTAATAACTGTTAACACTCGACTGCTGACGATAAGCATGCTCGTTGACATAAATCTGCTTTAAGATCAACTTGGCTTCGGACTGTTTGGTTTTCGTGGTTGAACGCATAAAACGGGGAATAGCCAGAGCCGCCAGAATGCCAATGATGACAACCACTATCATAAGCTCTATCAGGGTAAAACCACTGTTACTTGATTTTTTCATAAACATAATTTTCCTCGTTATTTGAGTCTGATATTTCAATCACCAGAATAAAGTGGCAATTTACATTCCTGTTGCCTGTTCAAAATACCACCAACTTTTCATTTTTTTTCGTTTTTACTTCCCGCCCTGTTTTGCGGCAGGTTTTTCAATTTATATTTTTCTATCTTCCGATAAAGAGTAGAACTGTCAATACCGAGAATTTTCGCCGCCTCGGATTTTTTCCCCTCGGTCTCAACCATGATATACTGGATATAAGCTTTCTCGATTGATTCCAGCGTCGGCGTAACCGGGTCGCTGTCCTTGACCACCGTTATTCGCTCCTTCTGCAACAGCTTTTCGGGGAAATCGCTTATATCCAGTTTATCGGTCCGGTTCAGGAGAATAGCGCGCTCAATAGTATTTTCCAGCTCCCGGACATTACCCGGCCAGTGATACTCGCCCAGGAACTGCAGGGCTTCATCAGAAATACTCTTAAGAGGCACTTTCACCTTATCACAATAGCGGGCGATAAAATAATCCACCAAAAGGGCAATATCCTCTTTTCTCTCCCGAAGCGGCGGGATATAAAGGGGAATTACATTTAACCGGTAAAACAAATCCGCCCGGAAACGGTCATTTCTTACTTCTTCTTCAAGGTCGGCATTGGTAGCGGCAATCAGACGAACATCGACATTGATGGGCTGGGTATCGCCGACCGGGATAATCTTTTTATCTTCCAGCACCCGCAGTAATTTCACCTGGATGGCCAGCGAAGTATTGCCGACCTCGTCGAGGAAAAACGTCCCCCCGCTGGCAACTTTGAACAAGCCATCCTTATCCTTGATGGCACCGGTGAAAGCGCCTTTCTTGTACCCGAACAGCTCCGATTCCAGGAGCGTTTCCGGAAGTGCGGCACAGTTGATGGTGACGAAAGGCCCGCTGCAACGCGGTGAATGATGGTGAATCGCCCGGGCTATCAGGTCCTTGCCCGTCCCGGACTCTCCGCGTATCATAACGGTGGAGTCGGACGAAGCCACCCGCTGAGCCAGTTTTTTCAATCTGACCACCACCTCCGACTTGCCGATAAATTTATCGAAGGAGTTATCCCCCTGGAGCTGACGCTTGAGGATAGTGTTTTCTTCGAGAAGTTTCTTGCGGTTGATGGCTTTTTCGATGGCCAGTTTGATTTCGTCAATTTTAAACGGCTTGGTGATATAGTCGGCCGCCCCCAGCTTCATGGCTTCGATCGCCGTATCCACCGAGGCGAAAGCCGTCATCATGATTATTTCCTGCTCCCTCTTGAACGACTTTATACCCTTGAGAACCTCAATCCCGGACATCTCCGGCATATTCAGGTCGGCAATCACCAGGTCGAAATTTTCATCTTTCAGGAGATTTATGGCTTCCCCCCCCGACGTGGTCGTCTCGACCTTGTAGCCGTCTTTGGTAAGCATTATTTCCATGAAGTTGCACATGGAATCTTCGTCATCTACAACCAGTATTTTGGACGACATAATATCTCCGAAAAAACCCGATAAATACTCTTATTCATATTGATATTCGGCAATCTTCAATCCGTCTGAATACGGATAAAAGATATTGCTCATTCTTTTAACAGGACATGAGAAAGCCGGTTTAAATAATGGGGAAATGACCATAAAAATTTCGTTAAGTTGTTACTTTTGAAACATCACCTGACCGGTTGGACCCGTCTGGAATCCCCGAATAAAAAACTCTTTCCCGAACGTATAATTTTATTAACTTTCGGGTAAGAAACAGAGGTATAAACTTGGCTAAATATTCTCATCGTGAACGGTTGCAGATGATCCTGGCGGGGGAAAAACCCGACCGCTTCGCCGCCTCTTTCTGGCGGCACTTTTTCCATAAGGAACACGATGTTCATAGTACCGCTGAAATCATGCTGGCTTTTCAGAAGGAATTCGACTGGGATTTCATGAAAATAAATCCCCGCGCCGACTACCATACCCAGGATTGGGGCGTTAAACTGGAATACTCCCGAAACGAATACCGGAAACATAACAAGAGTAATTTCCCCGTTAAAGACCCGGAGGATTGGCTTAAAATAAAAGCCCATGACCCGATTTCCCCCGTCCTGGCGGAACATCTGAAAATGGTTGCCCTTATTAGAAAGAACGCCGACCGGGAACTGCCCCTGTTGATGACGGTTTTTACGCCATTGGCGATTGCCGGACGACTCGTTGAAGATCCCCGGGTACTGGTCGAGCATATTTGTACCGCCCCGGAAATGGTCGAAAAGGCCCTGCGTGCCATATCCGATACCTTCAAACCTTTCATAGCGGAACTTCGTAACGCCGGTGCCGACGGTATTTTCTACGCTACCCTGCAATGGGCTTCTGCGGATATGCTTACCTGGAAGGAATACGAACGTTTTGGACTGCCCTATGACCTCGAGGTAATCAGCGCGTCTGAAAACGACGCTCTCAACCTGCTGCACGTCTGTCATTCCCGCAACTACCTGGAGCACCTGCACCAGCATCATTACCCTTGCCGGATATATAACTGGGACAGCCTCCATGAAACCAATCTTTCCCTGGAAGCCGCCTATGATAACATCAAGGGAAAGGTATTCGTAGGCGGCGTCGAGGAAAACGGCTGGCTCCAGCTGGACCGGGATACCGTCCGCGATAAGATCAGCCGCCTTTTAAAATTACATGACCCGCATCGCCTGATTATCGGGCCGGGATGCTGTATCCCTCCGGAAACACCTTTTGAAAACCTGAAAATAATAAGAGAGAAAATAAATGGATAAGAAACGGCAACAACTGGTTGACCGCGTAAAAGAGGCTATGGCCCATAAAAAAACGGAGCAGGATATCCTTCGGGCCGCGGTGGAAATAATTGACAGTTATTCCGAAAACTTCAACTGGACGGGTTTTTACATGATGAAGGGTAATGGGCTCGAAGTCGGCCCCTATATCGGGCCGGTCACCGAGCATGTCAGAATCCCTTTGAACTCCGGGATTTGCGGTGCCGCCGCCACCCGGAAAAAAACTATTATCGTTGACGATGTCAACGCCGACCCCCGCTTTCTGGCCTGTTCCCTGACCACCCGCTCGGAAATTGTTGTCCCCCTGATGGACGGCGGTACCTGTTTGGGTGAAATTGATATTGACTCCGACAAACCTTCCAATTTTACTAAGGATGACCAACAAATGCTTGAGGTAATAGCCGCCCTGGTAGTTGAAAGGTTAAAAAATATTAAATGAACCGAGGTTAATATGTTCTTTGGGTTCCTTTTAATTCTCATCGGGATTCTTCTTATGCTGGACAAGCTGGGGATAATCAATGGTGATTTCTGGGATTACTTCTGGCCGGTAATCCTGGTGGCGCTGGGCCTGTCCATGATTTTCAAGGACCGCAAAAAAAACTGACAGATGATACCAAGGAAATTCTATTTTGACCCTGCCGCCGAGGGCCTGGCTGTTTTCATGGGGCAAACCGAAGCCGCCCTTATGGAACTGGCCTGGCGATATGAAAAATTAACCGTTAAAAAAGCTCTCTTTCATCTTGATAAACAACGTCTTGCCTATACTACTGTCATGACGGTATTAAGCCGTCTGGCTGATAAGGGTATGCTGGTCAAGAAAAAGGAAGGGCGCAATTATATTTACCGGCCAGCTCTTGACCGGGACCGTTTTATCAAAGAAAAAGTAATGGTGGTTGCCGACTGCCTGAAAAAAAACTTTAAAGCCGCTTTATAAATTAACCGTAAATTCTTAACGGAATCTTTATTATTTTTCATTTTTTCGTCGATAACTAATCTATGCAATCACGCTTTCTGTTTTTATTATGCCTGATATTACCGGGAACAGCGACGTCGGCCGGTATCAACGTCGAACTGGGACAGGAAGTTAAAATCCCCCTGCCGAACGACTGGATTGTGGCCACCGACGGTTCGGAGTATCCGTTTCAGCTGGTCGACACCACCCTGAGTTCGGATATCATGATTTTTAAATCGGATATTCCCCATGACGATTTGATATGCAACGATACCGCCTTGAAAAAATCGGTACAGGGTGTTATCGACGAGGTCATCATGAGTCTGCCCGAAGCGCGGATTTTGTCCAATACCGGTTATTTTGAAAAATACCGGGCCGGTTTTATCCTGGAATTCCTGTCTTTTGACACGGTCAACCTGATTACCCTGCAGCACCGTCTCCAGGGAATCATTTACCGACATCCCGACGGTTATCAGCTTCTCTTCACCATCTGGGCTAAATCGGGACAGGCAACCTACCCGGCAGTCGAAAACAGCATTAAACTTATCCAGGGCGGCTTTGACTATCTGGGGCCCAAGCTGAGTGACGTTTTCGGAGCCCGGCATAAAATCCCGACTTTTCTGTATGTTTTTCTTTTTTTGTTACTGGGGATATTTTTCTTCATGCGAGCGAGGCAACTTCAAAAAGCGCGTGTAAAATTCGCCGATGACGAATTATTCTGGCGCTGCGAATGCGGACGGCTCAATCCCTTAAATCATAAAACCTGCCGCCGTTGCGGCCGTACCAAAATTCCAGGACCGGTCGTTAACTGATACCTCCCCGATAAATACCGGCTTAAAAGTCACTTTATTATTTTGGTTTTTCCTCCAGTTCGATTAAAACGCCGTTCGTCCCGGCGGGATGCACGAAAGCGATCCGGTGTCCTTCGGCACCAAGGCGCGGGGTCTCATCGATAAGACGAATCCCGGCGGCTTTTAAAAGTGCCAGCTGTTTTTCGATATCGTCCACATAGATGCACAGGTGATGTAAACCCTCGCCTCTTTTGGCTATAAATTTCGATATCGGGCTGTCTTCCGAGGTTCCGCTGAGCAGTTCAATATTTCCCCCGGCAAAACCGGCCTTTTCACCCCCGGTCGAGAAGATGCCCACCCGCACCTTCTGTGAGGGCACTTCTTCGATTTCCTTTACCTTCATCCCCGTCAGCTTTTCATACAGGGGGATACTCTTTTCCAGGTCTGTAACGGCTATCCCCACATGAGATATTATGGCATGTTTCATTTTCCCTTGTTCCTCTGGTTTGATACTGTCAGCGGTCGCCGGATTTTTTCTTTTTTTCTTCGAAATCTTTTTGTTCGTTTACCAGGCTGATAGTCGGTTTAATCCAGCGGCCCTGATGATAATATACGTTATACTCGTTGTGAATAACAAAGGTATCGCCCTTTAAACCGACGAAGACCACCCTGTCTCTGACCCTGGCGGAGTCCCGGTCATACAGGTTTATATCAAGTATCGTAAATGATTCCACCGTATCCCCGGTAGCCGCCCTAATATATTGATGCTTGAGGTATTCGTCAAAAGTATAGAGCTCTTTAAGATACTCGAACTCGTTATCGTACAGGCCGCCCTTGTCATCATAGCGAAGGCGTTCAATGGCATCATAAAGCATGGCTTTTATCTGTTCCTTATCGGGGTCGCCTGCCGTGTTGATTTCCGCAGCCGAACCGGATTTTCCGGATTGGTCATCCCCGGAGCAACCAAACATTAAAAACAACCCCGAAAAAATAAAAAGTACCATAAATTTGTAAAAAGAATTCATTCTAATCATGACTGCCTCCTGTCAGTTACGCGTTACCAGGTTATTCAAATTCCATAATTTTATCGCCTCTTTCGACCGACATCCCTTTTTTGACAAACACTTCCTTTACTCTGGCCGGCGCTTTGGCTTTGATAATATTTTCCATTTTCATGGCCTCGATAACGAGAAGCGGCTGACCTTTTTCAACTTTTTCTCCCGGAGCCACCTTGACCTCGAGAACCATACCCGGCATTGGCGCTTTGAAAAGCGTCTCCATCGCCGACACCGCCGACAACCCGGCGGTTCGACGCATCTGCGCCAGATGATAATTTTCCACCGTGGCCATGATATCCAGCCCCATCATGAAAACCTTCCGTTCGCCGTTTTCTCCCACCAGCCGAATATCGACTTCATAGGACTTGTTATCAACAAACATCAGCGACCGCGTCTCGCTCAGCTTGCGGCTGACCACCTCAACCTTGCGGCCGTTCACCGTGACGAAATATTTCTCCGGATGATATTCCAGTTCGATATCGAACTCCTTACCGCCGGCATTTACATGATACCTGGGCATCAGCGACTCCCCCTGAATTGTCGAAGGCTGTTTTTCCGGTGATACGTTACCCAGCCGCAGGCGGGACGGTTATGACTCGAAGTCTGGCTGAGTATAATTTTACGTTCGTTAATAAAACTGTCCAGGGCAACGGCGATAGCGGCTTTTTCAAGAACCTCTCCGTCAAGCCGATGGTAATCATTATCCGGATATTCTTCTTCGAGAAACCGGGTCGATAAATCCCCCCTGATAAATTTTTCATTGTCCATGATAGTCAGGTGAAAACCGATGGTCGAGTCAACGCCGCCCACCCGGTACTCCTGGAGAGCCCTTCTGGTACGGTCGATGGTTTCCCGGCGGTCTTTGCCCCAGACAATCAGCTTGGCAATCATCGGGTCGTAAAAAATCGGAATCTGGGAATTCAACAATACGCCGGAGTCAACCCGGACTCCCGGACCGGCCGGAATACGGTAATGCGTCAGAGTCCCGGTCGAAGGTACGAAACCTTCCTCCGGTTTTTCGGCATAGATGCGGCACTCAATCGCATGCCCTAGCAATTTAATATCTTCCTGTATATATTTCAGCGGCGCCCCTTCGGCAATGAAAACCTGTTCTTTAACCAGGTCCAGGCCGGTGACCATTTCGGTGACCGGATGTTCCACCTGGAGCCGGGTGTTGACTTCGAGAAAATAGAACGACAGGTCGTGGTCGACGAGAAACTCCACCGTCCCCGCCCCGACATAACCGGCGCTCCGGGCGATACTCACCGCCGCCCGGCCCATTTGCTCCCGCAGGGCTTCCGTCACCACCGGCGAGGGTGATTCCTCGATGACTTTCTGATGACGCCTCTGGATGGAGCACTCGCGCTCGCCCAGGTATATACAGTTGCCGTGAGTGTCAGCCAGAATCTGGATTTCAATATGCCGTGGCCGGGGCAGATATTTTTCAAGGAATACCCGGCTGTCGCCGAACGCCGAGGCGGCTTCGTTAGCGGCGGATTTCAGCGATTCAGCAAAGAGGTCTTCCGACGTCACCACCCGCATCCCCTTGCCACCGCCGCCGCCGGCGGCTTTAACCAGCACCGGAAAACCGATATCTGTGGCCGCAGCCAGAGCCGACGCTATATCGAGACCGCCAATATCGCGGCCGGGTACAACCGGCAGACCGGCTTTTAAAGCCGTATCACGAGCCAGAAGTTTGTCGCCCAGAAGACGGATTGTCTCCGGTTTGGGACCGATAAAAATTATCCCCGCCTCAAGACACTTTTCAGCGAACGAAGGATTCTCGGCCAGAAATCCATAGCCCGGATGTACGGCGTCGGCTTTACATTTTCGGGCGGTTTCGATTATTCTCTCATGCACCAGATAGCTTTCAGTCGAAGGCGACGGACCGATATAGTAGGCTTCATCAGCCATGCGAACATGGTAAGCGGTTTTGTCGCACTCGGAATAGACGGCTGCGGATTCAATTCCCAGGTCGCGGCAGGCACGGATAATCCGAACGGCAATTTCGCCCCGGTTGGCGATAAGTATTTTCTTTATCTTTTCAGTCATCTTTTTTTACAGCGGTATATTCCCGTGTTTCTTGGCCGGGTTGGAGTCTTTCTTCGTCTCCAGCATCTCAAAAGCCCGTATCAGCCGCGGCCGGGTGGTTTTGGGCTCGATTACATCATCGATATACCCCCGCGACGCCGCTATATACGGGTTGGCGAATTTTCCCCGATACTCCTCGGTCTTTTTTTGAATTTCCGCCTCGGCATCAGTGGCTTCGGCAATGTCTTTTTTGAAAATAATTTCCACCGCTCCTTTAGGTCCCATAACGGCAATTTCAGCGGTCGGCCAGGCATAGTTCATATCGCCGCGGACGTGCTTGGAATTCATGACATCATAAGCCCCGCCATAAGCTTTGCGGGTGATAACCGTCACCTTGGGCACCGTAGCCTCACAATAAGCATAAAGCAGTTTGGCACCGTTGAGGATAATGCCGCGGTGTTCCTGGTCTACACCGGGTAAAAAGCCGGGCACATCTTCAAAAGTCAGAAGGGGGATATTGAAGGCGTCGCAGAAACGAATAAAACGCGCGCCTTTTACCGAAGACCGGATACTGAGCACACCGGCCAGTACCGCCGGCTGGTTGGCGATGACGCCTATCGAACGCCCCCCCAGGCGGGCAAATCCCACCACGATATTTTGGGCAAACTCCTCGTGAACCTCGAAAAAAGTTCCCTTATCCACCACCAGGTTGATAACGTCTTTGATGTCATAGGGCTGGTTGGGATTTTCCGGGACAATATGGTTGAGGGCTTCCTCTTCGCGGTCAGCCGGGTCACCGGTTTCAACACAGGGCGGGTCTTCGCAGTTATTCTGGGGGATATAACCGACCAGCTTTTTCAATTTCGTTATGGCATCGGCTTCGTTTTCACAGGCAAAATGCGCCACGCCGGATTTGGAAGCATGCACCATCGCCCCGCCCAGCTCCTCCGAGGTCACCTGTTCGTGCGTCACGGTCTTGACGACATTGGGTCCGGTTACGAACATGTACGACGTTCCTTTTGACATCAGCACGAAATCGGTAATGGCCGGACTGTATACCGCTCCGCCGGCGCAGGGACCCAAAATAACCGAAATCTGCGGCACCACTCCCGAAGCCAGAGTATTCAGCAGGAAAATATCGGCATACCCGCCCAGCGACACCACGCCTTCCTGAATCCGCGCTCCGCCGGAGTCGTTGATGCCGATAATGGGCGCCCCGACTTTAAGCGCCATCTTCATGATTTTACATATTTTCTCGGCATGGGCTTCGGAGAGCGAACCACCGAACACGGTGAAATCCTGCGAGAAGATATAGACTTTCCGCCCGTTTATCTTGCCGCAGCCGGTAACCACCCCGTCGCCGAGGATTTTTTTCTCCGCCAGGCCGAAATCCGTCGAACGATGCGTAACAAACATGTCAAACTCCTCAAAGGAATTAGTATCCACCAGCAGTTCAATCCGCTCCCGGGCGGTCAGTTTCTTTTTCTCATGCTGAGCATCGATTCGCCGGGCGCCGCCCCCGAGTTTCGCCTGGGCGCGCAATTTCTCAAGTTCATTCAATTTTTCTTCTAATGACATGTTTTCTCTTTAATTTTATATTTGCGCGGTAACGACCGCTTCCGCCACCAGCCGGTTATCCTTTTCTCTGATGAACGCCAGCGGCTGCTGTACATCATGGTCGAAAGCCATTATCACATTTTGATTGACTATTCGGGGCAAAGTCCGGCGTTTAATTTCCATCGTCTGAAGCGGGTATAAATCGGTCGCCGGGACATAAGCCACTTTCATATGTTGCGCGGTGCAGAAAATATCCGCATAATAAAAAACACTTATCCCCCCGGATGTCATCTCCAGGCCGTAATGGGCTTCGGTATGCCCGCCGGTAATAACCGCTTTGATGCCCGGAAACAACTCGGTGTCGCCATCGAAAAAATCCACCTGCCCGGCCTGTTCCAGGGGCGCAAGGCGGTCGGGGATATAAACCGCCGCGGTTCGTTCATCGGGATGCAGCGCTCTTTGCCATTCGGAACGGTTGATTATATAACGGGCGTTTTTAAAACGGGGGAGGTATCGTCCCTCTTTATTTTTAACCGCCCCCCCGGCATGGTCGGTGTGAAGATGGGTCAAAATGACATAATCGATATCTTCGGGGCTCAAGCCAAGACCGGCCAGACCGGCTTCAAGCAACGACTCGCCGGCGGCGGCGTAAATTTTCTTTTCTCTTTTGGTCAGGGTATCGCCCAGTCCGGCGTCAAATAGATAGTTTTCCCCGTGGGCTTTCAGGATAAAAAGATTGGTCACCATGGGGATGAGATTATTTTCATCGGCCGGTATCAGATTCTGCCAGATTGTTTTTGGTACCACGCCGAACATACTACCTCCGTCGAGCCGGAATTTCTGCTCGACGAAGGTATATATTTCGAACAGCCCCACTTTCATTTAGCGGCCTATAACGTTCCCCGCAATAACCAGGCGTTGGACTTCCGAAGTTCCCTCGTAAATTTCCAGCACGCGCTGGTCGCGGTACAATTTCTCGATAATGGAGAACTCCCCGATATAACCGTATCCGGCATGTATCTGCATGGCGCGGTCAACACAGAAATTAGCCGTTTCGGAACAGTACAATTTGGCCATGGCGGCTTCTACGGAGAACGGCTCACCCTTGTCCTGTTTTAGTACGGCTTTATAGCATAAGCCGCGAGCGGCTTCAAGACGCGTGGCCATATCGGCAATCATCCACTGTATCGCCTGAAGCTTGGCGATGGGAGCCCCGAATGCGATTCGTTTCTTGGCATAAGCGACCGATTCATCCAGCGCCCGCTGGGCAATCCCCACTCCCTGAGCCGCCACCCCGATCCGGGCGCTGTCCAGCGTCACCATGGCATAGCGGAAACCCTTGCCGATTTCACCCAGCAGGTTCGCTTTGGGAGCTTTTACGTCTTTTAAGATAATCCCGCCGGTCGTAGCCGCCCGCATTCCCATTTTGTTTCTGAGTGTCCGTGCCTGCCAGCCGGGTTGTTTGGTATCTTCGACTATTATAGCCGAAAGCTTGGGCTGGTCCTTAATTTTGCAGAATAAAACACCCAAATCAGCCGCGTCGCCGTGCATGATGAATATTTTCTCGCCGTTAATGATATACTCGTTGCCGGTTTCCACGGCTTCGGTGGACTGGTTGGCGGCATCGGACCCGGCATTGGGTTCGGTCAACACGAAAGCCGGAATCCGTTTCCCCGCGGCGCAGTCGGGAACGAATTTCTTCTTGAGCTCGTCGCCGGCAAAATGGATAATCGGATAGGTCGCCAGTTCACCCACGGCGCATAAAAGCCCCACCGCGGCGTCATGATAACAAAGCTCCTCAACCAAAGTTATATACTCAAGGTGCGACTTGCCCTTACCGCCGTATTCCGGAGGCATGGCGTAGCCGATAAAACCCGCTTCACCGATTTTACGATAGAGGTCGACGGGAAATTTCCGAGGTTCCGGCATCTGGTCCAGTTCCCTCGAACGGGGATAGATTTCCTTCTCCGCAAATGCCTTTACTTCGTCTCTGACAGCCTGTTGTTTCGGGTCAATATTCTTGTTCATTGTTCCTCCCAGAACAAAATGTTTATTTTATCGAATAATATTCCATTACATTATTTTTTCATCCGATGATTTCCGGGCCACCGCCTTCTGTAAAAAGTCGATGGCTTCCTCGGTGGGGGCACCCGGCGTGAAAATGCGGGCGACACCCATTTTTTCCAGAGCGATTTTGTCGTCTTCCGGGATGATACCGCCGCCGAACAGGAGTATATCCCCGGCACCCCGTTTTTTCATTTCTTCCAGGATGGCCGGGAACAGCGTCATGTGTGCGCCGGAGAGAATCGATATCCCGATCGCGTCCACATCCTCCTGAATCGCCGCCTCGACAATCATCGGCGGGGTCTGGCGAAGACCGGTGTAGATGACTTCCATCCCGGCGTCGCGAAACGCCGCCGCCACCACTTTGATGCCCCGGTCGTGGCCGTCCAGACCGGGCTTGGCTAACAGCACTCTGATTTTTTTTGCCATAATTCTCTATATGCTAAAAATTATTCTTTACGAGACCTGCATGGCCGAAGCCGACTCGACATGCTCGCCCCACTCCTCGCGGAGAACATCGCATATCTCGCCCAGGGTGGCGTACACCCGGACACAGTCCAGGATAACCTCAAAGGTATTCTCTTTACTCCGGGCGACCGCCCGCAGTTTTTCCAGGTTCTCATGCACCGCTTTATTGTCGCGCTCCTGCCGGATTTTCTTTACAAAAGCGTACTGTTCCTTTTCCACCCGCTGGTCGATTTTCAGAACCGGTATCTCCAGTTTTTCATCCTCCATGACGTATTTGTTAACACCGACAATAACACGTTCTTCTTTTTCGATTTCCTGCTGGAAGCGGTAAGCCGATTTGGCCAGTTCCCGCTGGAAGAAACCTTCCTCGATGCAATTGATGACCCCGCCCCGGCGTTCGATTTCCGTAAAATATTTTTCCGCCTCGACTTCCATTTTATCCGTCATAGCCTCGATAAAATACGACCCGGCCAGGGGGTCAACCGTGTTGGCCACGCCGGTTTCATAAGCAATAATCTGCTGGGTGCGAAGAGCGATGCGGACCGCTTTTTCCGACGGCAAAGCCAGCGTTTCGTCCATCGAGTTGGTGTGCAGCGATTGCGTCCCGCCCAGAACCGCCGCCAGAGCCTGGGACGTTACCCGAACGATATTGTTTTCCGGCTGTTGCGCCGTCAGCGAGCAACCGGCGGTCTGAGTATGGAATCGAAGCATCCAGCTGCGGGGGTCTTTAGCTTTGTACTTATTTTTCATCCGTTTGGCATAAATGCGGCGCGCCGCCCGGTATTTGGCGATTTCTTCGAAAAAGTCCGAATGGGCGTTGAAGAAAAACGACAACCGGGGAGCGAATTCATCGACATCCTGACCACCGGCAATCGCCGCCTCGATATACTCAAAACCGTCGGCCAAAGTAAACGCCAGCTCCTGAACCGCTGTGGCACCCGCTTCCCGGATATGATATCCCGAAATGGAAATGGTATTCCACTGCGGTACATGTTTGGTACAGTAAGCCATCATATCAGTAATCAGGCGCACCGAGGGCCGCGGGGGGTAGATGAATTCCTTCTGGGCGATATACTCCTTGAGAATATCATTCTGAAGAGTGCCGCGAAGTTTATCGAACGGGACGCCCTGTTTTTCGGCTACGCCCAGGTACATGGCCATAAGCACCGATGCCGGGGAGTTTATCGTCATCGAGGTGGATACTTTCGCCAGGTCAATGCCGTCAAAAATAATTTCCATATCAGCCAGGGTATCCACCGCGACACCGCACTTGCCGACCTCGCCGAGTGAACGCGGGTGGTCCGAGTCGTAGCCCATCAGAGTCGGCAGGTCAAAAGCCGTAGACAGACCGGTGCCGCCTTCTTTTATAATGTACTTGAACCTTTCATTGGTCTGACGGGGCGTGCCCATCCCGGCGAACTGGCGCATTGTCCACAGACGAGTCCGGTACATGGTATGGTGCACCCCGCGGGTATAAGGATATTCTCCCGGCAGGCCGATATGGTCCCAGTAATATTCTTCCCGGTCGGCGTCTTTGACTTTATCAGGCGTATATAGCTCGTCAATTTCCTCGCCGGAAATGGTAAAAAAGCGTGGTAAGGATTTTTGGGAACGGAATTGCTCCGCCGCTTTGTTCCATTCAGACAGCTTATTACGTAATTTTTCCAAAAATGATTTTTCAAACATAATATTCTTTCCCTAAATTATAACAGCCCTAATAATAATAAAACCATACGTTAAAAGCAAGCCGCTTAGCTTTTTAACCCCGGTTTTTGTAATATTTAATTCAGGCAGGTAAAAAAAACCGCCTCGTCTTTTTTACTGATAGTAACAGGATTTTATTCCGAAAAAAAATCAGAAACTGATAATCGGCTACCGGGCAGTAAATTACCGTGAGACCCGGTCAAACAACTCCCCCGCCAGCGTATAAGGGTCTGTTTTGCCTTCGTACATGTCGGTGATGATTTTATCGAAATCGGCGAATTCTTTCATTTTATCCAGAATGATACCGCTGATTTTTTCCTGAAGAATATTCTCGATTTTCTTTTTCAGCTGGGTCTTGCGATGTTTTTCGAATTTACCGCTCTCCTTCTGGAAAGCGACAAATTCTTCCAGTTTCATGATGAGTCTATCGATATTTTTATTCTGGATGCCGACCGTGGAAATTACCGGCACCCGCCAGGCGTTTTCTATTTTTTTCCGGGTATCGAGAGTCTGGCGAAGTTCCATGATAAGCCGGTCGGAGCCCTCGCGGTCCGCTTTGTTGACACAAAAGATATCGGCAATTTCCATAAGACCCGCTTTCATGGTCTGCACGGAATCACCCGACTCCGGCACCAGGATCACCACCACCACATCGCAGGTATTGATAATATCCAGTTCAATCTGGCCGACTCCGACCGTTTCGATAAGGGTAACATCAAAACCAAAAGAATCGTAAACCACCGTTATATTATCAGTCGTGGCAGCCAGGCCGCCGAGGGCGCCACGGGTAGCCATGGAACGAAAATAAAAACGGCCGTCAGACGGGAAATCGTTCATGCGAACCCGGTCGCCCAGCAAAGCGCCGCCGGTAAAGGGCGAGGTGGGATCAACCGCAATGACACCAACCTTCTTGTTTTGCTTCAGGAAAGCCCGTGCCAGGCAGTTGACCAGGGTGGATTTGCCCGCTCCCGGCGGACCGGTCAGACCAACCCGCAGGGAATGTCCCCCTTGACGAAACAGTCGCCCGAGTAATTCACGGTAACGGTCCTGTTGATTCTCCACGTAGGAAATCACTTTGGACAACGCCCGAATATCACCTTCGTAAAATCGGTCAAGCACGGTCATGGTTTATTGATACCTCGGTGACATATCCCCGGCCGTCAGCTTAATATCCCGAAGCCGAATCTGAATCCGGGTGCTGTTATTGTAAGTGTTGTATTCAATCGTATAAACGATATCAACCATACACCCCTTGTCGGAAATTACCGCCGCCATATCGCCGAATCCGTAACCGATGACGTCGAAAGAGGCCGCCCCTTTGCGCACCCGCATTTTCAAGTGATTATTGCCCACCGTATAGGGCTGACCGACCACCTCACAGTTGCGGGTCAGAAAGAGCGGGCGTAAATTCTGTGGTCCGAAGGGCGAGAACGATTCGATAGTCATTATCAGGGGATCGGTTATTTCCGAAAGCTCGATTTCCTGGTCGATGAACAGTTTGGGGGTAACGTCCTCATAAGACAGTATTCGTTTGGAAACTTCTTTAAACTGTTCCCGGAAAGCCTCTATATTATGCGATTCAATCGACAGCCCGGCGGCGTACTTATGTCCGCCGTACTTGATAAGCAGGTTTTCGCACTCCTTGAGGGCTTCGCACAGATGGAAGCCGGGTATGGAGCGGGCGGAACCCTTGCCCACGCCGCCGTTCAGCGAAATCATCACGGTGGGCAGGTGATAGCGTTCCACCAGGCGGCTGGCGACAATCCCGATAACGCCCTGGTGCCAACCCTCGGCGGCCAGCACAATCGCCCGGTCATTTTCAAGGTCAACCACCTGTCTCATCTGCTGCAGGGCTTCATTCAGGGTTTCTTCGTCGATTTGCTTGCGGTGTTTGTTCTCATCGTCGAGTTTCCGGGCTATCTGGGAGGCCATGCGTTCATCCTTGGTGGACAAAAGCCTGATCGCCTGGTGAGCATCACCCAGCCTCCCCAGGGCGTTAATCCGCGGCGCCAGGATAAAGACCACCTGACCGGTACTGATATCCTTGCCCATCAGACCGGAGATGAAAGCCAGTGACTTCAATCCCGGTTTGGTGGTCCGGGCAATCTGACGGATCCCGAACTTGGTCAAAACCCGGTTCTCTCCGACCAGGGGCACAATATCGGCCGAGGTTCCCAGGGCAACCAGGTCAAGATGTTCCTCGAGTTCACGTTCATTCTGGTTGAGCGTCCGATAAAGCGCCTGGGCAAATTTAAAAGCCACCCCCACGCCGGCCAGGTCACCCCCATAGTCACACAAGTCCTGTTTGGGGTCGATAATGGCCACCGTTTCCGGCAGGCTTATACCGGGTTCATGGTGGTCGGTGATAACGACATCAATACCCAGAGATAAGGCGTACTTGACTTCCTCGACCGCGGTAATACCTGTATCCACCGTGATTATCAGCGAAACGCCTTTTTCCTTAGCCTCATCGATACCTTTGGTTGACAGCCCGTAACCCTCGACCAGGCGGTTGGGCAGATAAAAATCGACCTGGGCGCCGAGTTTGTTAAGAACCATGTACAAAAGCGAGGTAGCGGTGATGCCGTCAACATCATAATCGCCGTAGATCATGATTTTTTCATTGTTGAAAAGCGCTCTGGTGACCCGAGTAATACCTTCCTGCATACCGCGCATCTCGAAAGGGTCGCGTAAATCGGTCAGCGACGGATTGAGAAAACGTTCGATTCTATCCCGGGTATCGAGATTACGGTTGATAAGTATCTTGATAATTTTGCTGGGAAGTTTGGTATCGGTAGATAGGTTCTGAACTAACGCCGGGTCGGGTTCTGAGGCTAAAACCCATTCAAGGATTTTTGGCCTATGAGCCCAAGACATGACAGCCTCCATTATTTAGAGGCTATTGAAAGCAGGATGGTAAGCCGAGTTCTGTATGTCGCCAAAGGCGACCAACAGTCATTTATCTGAACTACCGGTTGCCCGGTAGTTTATGCAGTCCACCCGGGAATAATAACGGGACGAATCAGCCCCTTTTCCCCTATTTGACCTTGCTCCAGGCGGGGTTTACCCGTCGGCGGCATTACTGCCACCGACCGTGGTCTCTTACACCACGATTTCACCCTTACCCGCCGATAGCGGGCGGTATCGTTTCTGCGGCACTTTCCGTCGGATTGCTCCGCCCCGGCGTTACCGGGCGCCTCGATTCTGGGGAGCTCGGACTTTCCTCACTTTAAACCTTCATTTAAAGCGCGACTGTTCCTCCTGCTTTCTATAGCCTACGTTAACAATATATACAAAACAACAACTATCAAACCTTATCCGGACTGTCACCATCAGCTACATTCGCCAGTAATTCGGCGCCTCCTTGCTGATGGGAACGGAGTGGGGGTGGGATTCGATCACCCCGGCCGAGGTAATCCGCACCATCTGCGTATTTTCCTTGAGTTCCTTCAAATTGGCAGCCCCGGTCAGACCCATTCCGGCCTTAAGACCACCGACCAGCTGATAAACCAGGTCCTCAAGTTTCCCCTTATAAGGCACCCGTCCTTCAATTCCCTCCGGTACGAGTTTGGAGGCTTCTTCCTGGTGTTCCTGGAAATAACGGTCACTGCTCCCTTTTTTCATCGCACTGACCGACCCCATACCGCGATATACTTTAAAAGAACGGCCTTCAAATATCATCACCTCACCCGGTGACTCTTCCACCCCGGCAAACAGCGACCCCACCATAACCGCCCGGGCACCACAGGCCAGAGCCTTGGTGATATCCCCGGAATAACGGATGCCGCCATCGGCAATTACCGGGATATTATTTTTATCGGCAACTTCCACAACATTTAGTACCGCCGTTATCTGGGGCATCCCGGCGCCTGTAACCACCCGGGTAGTACAGATCGAACCCGGTCCCACACCGACTTTAATACTGTCAGCCCCGGCATCAATCAGCGCCCTGGCTCCTTCACCGGTCACCACATTACCGGCCATAACCGGTATTTTACCGAATTTTTTCTTGACCCTGGCGACAGCTTTGATAACCCCTTCGCTGTGCCCGTGGGAACTGTCCAGGACCAGCAAATCAACCCCGGCCTGCACCAGCTTTTCCGAGCGTTCCTCAAGGTCCGCTCCAGCTCCTATGGCCGCGGCAACCCGAAGCCTTCCGCCCTCGTCCTTACAGGCCATCGGGTATTGTATCTTCTTGGCGATATCCTTGACGGTTATCATACCCTTGAGCATATAGTTTTCATCGACAATCAGAAGCTTCTCAATCCGGTGCTGATGAAGAATTTCCTTGGCCACATCAAGGTCGGTGCCCTCCGGAACGGTAACCAGGTTATCCTTGGTCATTACATCCGATATTTTCTGATTATAATCCTTATGAAAGCGCAAATCCCGGTTGGTTAAAATACCGACCAGACGACCGTTATCGGTTATCGGGATCCCCGAGATGGAAAAATGTTTCATTACCTCCAGGGCATCGCCGATAGTCCGGCTGGCGGGCATGGTAATGGGATTGACAATCATACCCGATTCCGACCGTTTCACCTTGTCGACCTCGCCGGCCTGTTCGTCCGGAGATAAGTTCTTATGAATAACCCCTATTCCACCCTGACGCGCCAGAGCAATTGCCAGGGTAGCCTCGGTAACGGTATCCATGGCGGCTGAAACAAGGGGGATATTGAGCGTAATGCCCGGAGCTATAACAGTTGCCACATCGACATCACGCGGTAAAACCCGGGAATATGCCGGCACCAGCAGAACATCGTCAAATGTCAGAGCATAACTGTCAATAATCCTGGTCATTTAATCCAAACCATGTTTTATTTCCAACAATAATCCGCCTGTTATTCAGTTGGACACTTCTTCATCCCAGTAGATAATAGCGCCGCAACTGTCGCAGTTATAAATTTTATCAGCCCGTTTAACTTCCTGAACTTTGTGCGGGGTAAGGGCTTTAAAACAGGCCCCGCAGGCGCGTTTTTTTACGACCACCACCGCCTGGCCGCCCTTACCGCGGCGTACCCGTTCATAAACCGCCAGAATCGGCCGGGGAATATTCGATACAATCCCGTTCCGCTCATTAGTTTTTTCAGACATGGTATTTCCGATGGAATTCACTTTCTCATGCAGGATTGACAGTTGCTTGGTGTTGTTATCCAGAATATCGTTCGTCTTAACTTCCAGCTCTTTGATTTCTTTTTCCAGATTGCCCACCCGTTCGATAGTTTCCAGAAGTTCCGTTTCCTTTTGTGATATAATCTCTTTTATCGAATCAATCTGGGCTACCAGGGCGTCGTACTCTTTGTTGGTCTTAATGGACATCATCTGTTGCTGGTATTTCTGAAGCTCGGCATCCCGGACACCGATTTCCATTTCCAGATCCTTCTGTTTAACTTTCGTATCATTGATAAGGTTCCGGGTCTCTTCCAGTTTCTTTTTCGATTCGTTAATCTCGCGATTAAGATTCTCTATCATATCCGGAAGATACTCCTTGGAGCGTTCCAGCTCGCCGATATCATAATCAATTACCTGAAGCTTCAGCAGCAATTCAAGATCCGATGCCATCAGTCCTCCTTATCGAAATATCGCAAAACAACAATAAAAAAAACGCATTCCCCTTTAAAATCGGGAATGCGTCAGGTTGCTTTTCATTTCACGGCCGTTATTTTTTCGCTCATTGTCGAAAACGGCACCTAAACAAAGTATTTTATATTTCAAATAAACCATTCTATCTACATGGGCAATACTGGATTCGAACCAGTGACCTCTCGGATGTGAACCGAACGCTCTAACCAGCTGAGCTAATTGCCCGTCACTTACAATCTTACCTGGGCCCTGTAGGACTTGAACCTACGACCCGCTGATTATGAGTCAGCTGCTCTAACCAACTGAGCTAAGGGCCCAAATTAGTTAAGTCTCTAAAAATAACAATAAATTATTTTTGCGTCAAGTCATTATTATGGGCGTATTTTATGCTTCCTTTACTTCCAGCTTTCTTGGCTAATAATAATCCGCCCTTGTAACCTTCTAACCTTCAATTGCTTATGCAATTATCACCTGCTTCCAGTTCCTGTCTTCTTTTTATAAAACTTTTAAAAAGTTCTTATGTTCCCGTATTATTTTTTCTTTTCAGGATCCTTAATATCTTCCTGAATATTGGCCAGGCGCCGGGCTATCGTTACTTTTTCTTCAAGGTTGGAAGTTCCCCGTATGACCAGCTTGGCGCCGTCGGGCGACCCCCCGCCATGCATACAACCGGGAACGCCGCCGCCGATAGTAGTCCATTCCACCAGGCGGGCAGCCCTCGCCCGGGCTTCTGCCGAATGAACCGCCTTGATATATTTCTTTATCAGGTGGCCGTATTTCTTGGATTCAAAATCCTTATATGACGGCAGGCAACCCGTTTCGGCAATCCCCCCGGCAATATCCTGAGCCAGAAGCGAGGTCCGGTAGGGCAAAGTGGCAACATGCACCTTGTTGACATTGGCCAGTAACTGGTCGCATTGCCAGGCGCCGGATTCGTGCCTTTTACCGCGCGCCGCGGCGGCTATACCCATCCCATAAGTGGTTTCATTGTTAATATACATTTCCGTCAATTTATCATTGAACACTTTCGATGACAGCCCGTTGGTGCGGGCGGTCAATATGGCGGCGCCTATCTTTACATCCCCCTGCCCCGCCACACAACCACCGATTGCAGCCCGATAAGAACCGATAAAATTCATCACGGCTGTTAAGGAGTATTTGGTTTCTCCGCACATGAAAACCCGTTCTCCGGGAATGAAAACGTCTTCGAATAAAAGGAACGCCTGGGTGATACCGCCTTCCAAAACCGGATTGTCGAAGCCTTCTTCTTCGTCGCGAGTATCGCTGGGGTGACGGGTTTCCACGACCGTCAATCCATCAATATCTCTGGGAATAACGAACGAAAGGGCGCAAGCGGCATCTTCCTCACGGTAGCCGGTGCCCGGCAGGATAAAAATTTCATTGGCAGCCGCTACCCCGCAAATCATTATTTTTGCCCCGCGGACAACAATCCCGTCATCACGTTTTTCCACCAGGTGCAGAAAAACATCCTTGTCTTCCTGGAGATGCGGGGGTTTGGTACGGTCACCCTTGGGGTCGGTGAGCGCCCCGGCCAGGGTAATATCGCGAGCCTGTGCATCCTTGAGCCAGGTCAGAAACCGCTGGTGATAAACGGTGCCCAAATCCCGGTCCATCTCATAAGTCGCTATGAACATGGCATTCAGAGCCGTCCAGCCGGCACAGTGGCCTCCCGTACAGGTTCCCGTCAGGTGGAACATCAGCCGCTTCATATCGCAATTGGCATACATATCCTCGGGTGAACGGATTACCGAAAGATAACGGCTGACAGGTTCGCCTGTCAGATGTGACTTGGTCGTAATCATCGGGCCGATTTTTTCATCATTATAATACTTGTAAGTTGCTCCGTGGCCTTCAATAGTCCGTCTGGTGGCCGGATGCGTCGTTACATCTTCTATAAGCTCATCATACTTGTAGATATTGCTTTTCATTTTTTTCAGGGACTCGATATAATCCCGGTAGGTGCGAAGAGCCATAATATACTCCTTTTATTTTTTTTATTTCATCCAATATATAAACTGAGGTAAAAATAACAACCCCTCAGAAGAAATTTATTTTTTTATCCTGGTGGCTTTACTTGTGACTTAAAAGCACATCAGCGGTCATTATCAGGTCAGACGTTTGAGGATTATCATCGTCAAATCATCAAAGACATGTTTTTTCCCGGCAAAGTTCTTGACCTCGTTGACAATAATTTCCTCAATTTTATGGGCCGGTTCGTTTTTGTGGGTTTTTACTATTTCCACCAGGCGCTTAAGCCCGAAAGCTTCACCCTCGTCGTTGAAGACTTCCGTCACGCCATCGGTATAAAAAACGATAACCTCCCCGGGCTGAATCATAATCGCCCGGCTTTCATACTTGCTGTCCGGTGAAAGTCCCAGCACCGGGCCGCCCTCGCGAAAATAATCGGTCTCATCGTTATTTTTCAAGAGGATCGGCAGGTCATGACCGCAATTGGCAAAGGTGAAAATATGGTTTTTGGAATCCAGGACGCCATAGACAGCGGTAACGAAATTCCCCGGTTCCAGTGATTCGCAAAGCAGAGTGTTGACCTTCTCGCATATAGTCCGGATAGAGTAGTTATTTCTGATTTCGGCAATCAGTGATGCCCGGAACGAAGCCATAATAAGAGCCGCCGGAATCCCCTTGCCGGAGACGTCGCCGATGACAATGCCCATCTGGTCGCTGACAATCTTGATGAAATCATAATAGTCGCCGCCGACCTGGAGCGAAGAAAGATTGGTGCCGCTGATATCGTAACCGGGGAGCACGGGATTGCTTTTGGGCAGAAAGGTGCGCTGGATAATCCGGGCGACATTAAGCTGTTCCTCGATTTTCTTGCTGGTGATGAGGTTTTCGTGAAGGCGCGCCCGCTCCAGCGATATCGCCGCCTGCGACGCAAAAGCGGATATCAGCGACAGCGAATAATCATCATAGGCGTTCAGTTCCGCCGATTCCAGGTTGATTACCCCCACCAGCCGGTCGTCCACTTTTATGGGGACGACGATTTCGCTCCGGGTCGAGGGATTGGCGTTAACATAATGTTCATTCTTGGTAACATCGGCAACCACCATCGGGGCATTGGTCTTGGCTACCAGGCCCACCAGCCCCTGTCCGATTTTAAGCTGTATCCTGTCGTCAAACTGCGGGTCGTAACCAACCGTGTAGATGGACTTAATTTCGTTCTGCTCGGGGTCAACCAGGAAAATACCGCCGACATCATAGTTTACGACCTGTTTGAGCGAAGCCATGATTTCATTTAACAGGATATCCAGATTCAGGGAACTGGATAGTTTCTTGCCGATTTCATAAAGCAGGTTTTTTTCGAGGGCTTCCCTTTTGACATCCCGGTACAGGCGGGCGTTGTCAATCGCCACCGCCATCTGGTTGTTAAGACCGGTCAGAATATCCAGGTCGACTTCGGTAAAACCATCCTTGAACTTATTGATGGCCTCCACCACACCGATCATCTGCCCCTTGCCGATAAGCGGGACCGTCAGCAGGGAACGAATTTTCAACCCGGTGTACTCCTCGATTTTCCGGTCCACCCGCGGGTCGTCGGTGATATCGTTTAAAATCACTGGTTGCTGATACCGGGCCGCCCAGCCGGCCACGCCCTGCCCCAAATCACGGAAAAACACTTTCATTTTGCAGTCATCCTGACAGCACAGGAACCGGATTTTGACATCCTCGCGGTTGTGGTCGATGCGGAACACCAGCGCCGCCTCGGCGTCCACCGCCCCCATGACCAGGCGGAGAATCCGTTCGTTGAGTTCTTCATAGTCGAAAGTGGAGTTAATCACCCGGGCGGCTTCCAGAAGAAGCTTTTCGACTTTGGTATGGCGGTTATTTTCGGTCATAATACCGCCCAAGTTATACGAAATCTTTTATTTGTCAATGAGTTAATTGGGAGGTTGAATTAGTTAAAATTCAGATTTTTATCAGGGTCTAAGCCCCGGTAGGTCAAGCCTACTTGGGCCTGCAGATATATCCGCCCGACACCTTTGATAACGCCGACGCTGAAAGTATCCTGGCTTAGCAGATATCCCGGATAAGCACTCTCCACCCGCCGCTCCCGGAAACAGGGATTGGCTTTCTCCAGAA
>JAQUSF010000028.1 GCA_028715215.1 Candidatus Zixiibacteriota bacterium | reverse complement strand
TGTAGGCCTGGTGGACCTGAACGCCAATCCGTATTACAATTTTCCGGGACGTCTTGTGCTTTATGCCGCCGGTATCCCCGGCGGTGACTCCGCGGTGACCCAGCCTGACCCGGCGGTGGTTCTCCTTACACCTGACCCCGGCGACACTCTTTTCAACAGTGTCGATATCTGGGCAATCGATTCCTCGGGTTCCAACCTGATTACTCATGTAACCTTTGCATATTCCCAAGGTGGTATCGGTGGTCCTTACTATGAACTGGGCCGCGACTATGACGGCACCTCAACCTTCCGCGACGGCGTCAATATGGCCATTGTCGGCAACGGCTACAATTACGTATGGAATTTTTCGGGCATGGCCGAAGGTCAATATACCATCCGGGCGGCTTCCTATGACAGCAAGGGGGGATTTTCCATGGATTATCGAACGGTATACCTGGAACCGACCCCGCCCATCCCCAAAATTACGAGCCCGGTAAGTGGTTCGGACTTCTGCTCGCCGCTTAATATCATCATGACCTGTGCGGATGAAAATATTTCCATCATCGAAATTGCCCGCAAGCCCGGCAGTCTTAATTATTCCGCCGGCCTGACTACCTTATGGCAAAATCATCTGGGCGATAATAACGGCAATCCCAACGACGGCAATCACGCCGGCAATGGTGAATTCGGCGATTATTACTGCGGACCTGCAGCGGCCGCCATCGCCGCCAAAATATGGTATGACCGGGGTTATACCAGTGTCCTTACCGATAACTCCCTTCCTATCGACCACAATACCCTGGCTGAAAACCTGGCCGCGGTTTTTGATACCCGGGCCAACGCCGGGACCTATGACGATGACCTGTACCTGGGCTTGAAGACCTACTTTGCGGCCCACGGTAACGAACTTAAATTCGCCGGCATGAAAAATCCCGGATATTTCGACCTTCGTCGCTGGGTGGAAGAAGAACAGCGTTCCGTGATAGTAGGACTCAGCGGTACGCCCGGCTTGTGGCTGGCGATTGACGGTTTCTCCGGCTGGCTCCAAAACGACAGCAGCTACCTGGTCAAGGTATCCGACCCCCGCACCGGGACAATTGCCACCTGTGCCATGCGAGAGCAGGCCGGTTACAGTGAAATCAATACAGGCGGCAACTGGCAGGCAGTCGATATCATGATTTCCCTGCTGGCTAAAACCTGGACAGTAAGTCGTACCATGTTCGGGTATGACCTTGACGGCAGCAACGGCTGGTCTTTCAGCTGGGTACCCTCGGGCATCAGCGAGGACAGTCTGTATTTCATCCGTTCCTCGACTAAAGACGCAACTAAAATCACCGGCTATTATACCAGTCTGTTCCGTTATAATTGCCTGACCAACTATGAAAAAGGCGATTACAACAACGACGATGCCGTTGATATTGTTGACCTTATGTACCTTATTGAATTTATTGCCAGAAGCGGTCCTGCCCCCGTGGGCGGCGCCGGTCGGGCTGACGCCAACTGTGACAACTATATAAATATTACCGATATCGTGTATTTCATGAATTATCTTTTCGGTAGCTCCGACGAACCCTGTTACTGATTTCAGTAAATTATAAAAAAGCCGCCTTCAAGGGCGGCTTTTTTTATATGCACCGGTCATCATCACCATTCCAGCTGCCAGCTGCTCGAAGCTGGTATTTTTAAACGACGGCGGAATATAGTCCCTTCCTCGTTATAAATCGTGAATTCATAGCTGGTGTCATCAGGGAGCAAGGAATCGGAAGGTATCAGGTCCAGGAAAAAATAACCGCTGCTATCGGTGGTAACAGTAATTATCAAAGGTGATACCACGATTCCCCCGCTTTGCGTAACCCCCTGAGGCAGTGAGGCTGATACCATGGCATCGGCAACCGGTTGACCTTTTATATCATAAAGATGACCGTAAACCCGGCAGAGCTCCGGGGATGCCGGTGTGCCGGGGTCGAACCGGTAACCGAAAAGGGTGTCCGTTCCGGCTCCGCTGACAAATATTATCTTACCCGATTCGAAAATATAACCCGGCGCGGACGCCATCACCATGAAACTATCATCGTCAAGACTGAAAGTTATCAGTCCGTCACTACCGGTTCGGGCGACAGCCACCAGAGCAGTTTGCCCGCTGTTACGTACCGTCAGGTTGACGCCGGGTATAACCTGATTTATCAAAGTGTCATAAGTTAAAAGCGAATAAGCATAAATCCCGGAACCGGTGCCGAGACCGGAAATCTCCGCATCAAGATACTTGCCAAAGGTACCGTCGAATCCATGATTGGCCTGGGGTGTATTCCAGACCCATCGGGCGATCGAGCTGGAATCACTGCCGCCGCCGGAGCCACGATAACTCAATGAGTCAGCCAGCACCGAATCAGCCGTCAGTGACGCCAGTATGGTTTTATCGTTAAAATATACGGCCATGGAATCGGGCGGTTTCAGCACTGTATCGATCGCGCCATGAATATCACCCTTGATGTCGTAGTGACCGGCACCGTTACCAGTTACATCAATACCGTCACCTTCGTTGGCGGCAATCTTCAAGCCGTCACCGGTTACCGAGCCGCCGTGAAATTCCACGGCATTGCCTGAGGAACCTCCCTCGATATAAACACCCGGAGCGCCACCCAGTCCCTTTATTACCAACCCGGTGTCAACGGAGATGATTTTGAGCTTGGAGAGAATCATGGACCCACCCCCGGTACCATCGAGCATAGACTCCAGGGAATTGGCCGCCTGGGCGTCGCCGGACAACTGGGCCATATTTACATCATGTAAAGCCTGGGAGCCGAACCCGGCCTGCAGTGTGTCCAGTACAGCATAAACACTGTCCAGGACTTTTTTAAGGCTGTCCACGGCGGCGGCGGCGGCGGTTGCCGCCAGGCCGCAGGAATCACCCATATTATCCAGTTCCCAGTCCACCAGCTGAAAAAAATCGGCTCGGGGCGATTTCAACCAGCCGCTGGTGGCGTCGGAAAAAGCCGTGATGGCAACCGAGTACACTCCCGGGGTCCCCGCTCCGTCAATATCCGCCACCAGGGCTGTCCAGCTGTAAGCCGTGTCCGATGATACAACGTGTCTTTTCACCCGGCCGGTAACACCAGCCACGATTTCACTGAAAATCGAGTCCCCGGCGCCGTTGCGAACCAGAATAAAAGTAGTATCCAGACCGCCAATATTCTGTCCCAGACTATCGAGGTTGTAAAAAGTGAACGATATGGAATCTTCCCCCGTTACCGATACCGTCGAATTATTGACGATTCCCCCGGCCTGTAAATATACGGGTAAGAAAACCGCCAGCAAAACAACTCTTAGCCTTGTCATCTTTGCTCCCTGAATTTACAATAATGTTAATTGTGGACCAGTTAAAAGGATATCCGGCATCGTGAAACAGCGGTTGGCGGCCGGATAAAACAGCCTGCGTCAGGCGTCGCCGGCGCGCTGGCGCTATTGTGCCGTTCGAGCTTTCCGTATAGAAAACCAGCAGCGAGCAGGCCGAGGCGCCATTACTGCCGGGACGCTCATACTGGTAGAACCTGCGATATGCCCCGCCGTCAGAATTGTTGTCCTTAATAAACACCGCCAGGGCATTACCGTGGGACCAGTCACTCCGGTCGACTATCTCCTGGATTAAATTCTTTATATCCGGGGTCCGGTACCAGACCGCCGACGTATGAGCCGGGATATTATTCCAGGCGACTGCCTGGTCGCTGAGTAAACGGCTGTCGTAATTATTCCACGTGGAGAAGGTTGCGGCATTACCGGTATCCTCGGCATAAATAAGACTGTTGCACACTGTCCCGCTCTGGGAGGCGCTGCTGTGAAGACTCAGAAAGGCGCTGTCAATGGTCGCTTCGGGCGGTATCGGCACCTCCCCGAAGCGGGCCAGATAGTCACAGCGGTAGCTTCCCGTGTAACCCACCACGGCATCGATTTCGCTCGTAGACAAATTACTCCCGTACGTCTTGGCATCGTCCGTCCCCGAGGTCACCTGTGCTTTGAACGTATCACCTGCCACAAGCGACCCGGTCATGAGAAGCAGTACGAGTATAATTCTCATTTCTTACTCTCCGAATTTTTAAGAAAAAACAGAATACATTATTTGGCGGAAGTATCTTTTTCTTTCATGGTTTTCTTTTCTTTGGGCGGGGTACTGTCATCTTCGGCCAATTTTTCCCGTCGAACTTTTTCCAGCAACTGTAAAAGTTTTTTCCGGTCGGTATCGCCCGGCGCCAGTTTCAGTCTGAATGCCATCAATTTTATCAAATCTCCTATCTTGACATTTTTATCAGGTTTATCCAGCAGGACCCGGGTATGTTTTTCAACCAGTTCATCAAGAGTGTTTATATCTTCCCGTGAAATATCCCGGTCCTTTTTGTTTTTCATTTTAATTACCCATCTCCATAATCAGAAGGTCGGCGGTGACCGGGTGGTCAGGTACGGAAGCACGGGCAATTTTGAAGCCGGTATCCGCCTCCTGACCGATAACATAGACCATCGCTTCGCTTTTACACCGGGGCATGACCAGCGGGGCGTTTATGACCGCCGGTAACTGGTTGCCGCGATGGTCGGTCAGCTGACTGTATGACACTTCCTGAACCGTATCGACAATATCCGTCCTGCCGAAAAAAACACTTCGGACCGTGCCGACTTTTTCAACCGCCAGGAATTCCAAATCTCCCAGCCCGGGCAAACCCCACACCATGAAATCGGGTACCAGCCAGGCGCGGCGGGTTTTCAATTTTTCCAATCCGGATAACATGCGCTTTTCCTCCTAACTTTTGACCGGCACCTTGGGGCGCGGGAACGGAGAACGAAATGATTTAATCAGCATATCGCTCAGCCCGGTATATTCCCCGGCCAGTTGCAGCCAGGCCAGGGCTTTTTTTTCACTTCCCTGAAACATCGACAATTCCCTGGCGGCGGCGACACGGCAGATTACGGCCAGGGCTTTATAAGTCGCCGCCGAAACCAGAGCCGGGTCGGCACCGAATTGCCTTTCCGGGTCAACCTCCCGCGCCACCATACCGTTCGCTTCCTGGACCGCATTTTTCAGAAGGTCGTCATTCAAGCTTTTAGTAACCGGGCTGTAATCCAGGTATACCGTTTCTCCCGAAGCGATCCCGCCGCTGACCAGCCGCCGGATTTCTCCCCGCCCGGCCGCCAGCTGGAAGTCGACCCCGGCGGTATAAACCATGAATCTCGCCAGCCAGACTGTTACGGTCTGTCCGTCCGAAAGTTCCCCGGCCTCTTTTATAAGTAATTCTCCCGAGGTATAGTTAATACTGTAATCCTTGTTCTCGACATAAAGCGTACCCAGGGAACTATCCGAAGCCACCACCACCGACCCCGGCACCAGCGGCCCGGCGGCCATCGGATTCGAACCGCTCTGCAGGGTAAGAGTTTTCCTCTCCAGGATGTCCGCGCGCAGGGACTTGACGAGAAATGATGACTCCTCGACCGCCCCGTTGTAAAACAGCAGGTAATCATCGTTTTTCAAAATGAATTTCTGGTCATAGATTCTTTCGCCGACAATGCCTGTTTCCGGAAGGTGATGACGCACCTGTTCGATGTTCGTATAAGACACGGCTACCTCCTGAAGATGATGGTTTCGACTGCGGCGACCGCCGATACCTGGCTGGCCACCGGTCCAATGCTGTAATCGGAAACGACCTCGATCTTTACCCAGAACCGGTTCTGACCGTCAATATTTTTTTTCTGCCAGTCCTGGGGAAGGTCATCGTAATCAGTCCAGAGAACCAGTGACACCGTCGGAGCCTCGAGATTGGAATTATTGCCGGTGGGTGTGAAGGCTTTCCAGTTGGTCCCATCCCAGTAGCTGTATTGAACCGTGCCGCCGCTGCCGGCCGTGGACAAAGTCATTTCCAAATAACGAAATTTGTCCGCCATTCCCAGATAGATGATATCACCGGCGCTTTTAACCAGACAGCCTGATACAGGGTGATAGACATCGGCGACATTCCAGCTGGCCGCCTGGACGGTACGGTCGGCATAGCTGGCGGACACCTTGTCATACAGTACGACACTGTCGAACGCCCGGGCACGGTTATCGAGATGTTTCGGTTCGGCGAAGATTCCCGACTGCCGGTCGGTGTACTTGATTATTTTCTGAATTCCCGACCATACGGCCAGATATACGACCACCGGAATATTTTCACGAAAGAAAAGCTGCGGTGATGCGCCGGCTTCACTGTCGAGAGTAACAACGGCTCCCCAGTTCATGCCGTCGAACTCCCGGTAATCAAGACGGGTATGGCTGAAAACCACCGCCAGCAAACCATCGGCTCCGACCGCCGCATCAAAATCGGCCGTCAAACCGCTTCCGGTGGCAATATTGAAAACCTCCGACCAGCCGCCGCCGGACAAAGGCCGGGAACGGATAGAAATCTGATTCCCGGCCAGAGTGTAAACGACATGAAGGTGATTAAGACCAACCACTACTTTGGAATAGGCATACAAGGCGCCGGTGGAAAGCGGTTCCCCGGCATCGGTGACACCGCCGCCCCAGGTGACACCGCCATCCTCGGATGCCTTCACATAGACCTGTTTATTGGGGGATAAGAAACGTGAATACCCCGCCCACAATTTTCCACCGGGTTCGATTGCGAGGGTGGGATGGTAGCAAGCAGAACCGTTATAAATGACCACCTTGGCGCCGACTGTCCAGTTTCCCCCGGAAAAAGTCAATTTTCTGGTTACCAGGTAAAATGTATCGAGCTCCGGGTAAACCACCCGGATATTACCCTCGGCATCCATCAAGGCGTCAAAAGCCGTTTCGGCGCAATCATCGGCGACACTCAGCCATTCAGACCAGGAATAATACGGCTTATCGGCATAAGCCAGCTTGATATTATTCGGACCGCTCTCCACGATTGCTGCCAGGCGGCCGCTGTATTGTCCGCTGGTCACCTTGAAAAGTTTCCGCCCGGCCGGCAAACCCAGGCCGATAGTCGATGATGTTTCGGTTAATTTTTTTTGCATCTTTATCCTTTTCCCCAAGCGGGCCGGATTATTTTCAGGCCCGCTTACTTCAACCGGTAATTATGAATACACCGTATCCAGAATTACCGCCGCATCCTTGATAATTTTCGCATAAGTGACCGATTCTGTGATAACGGCTTCTTCAAAACGCTGCTCAATAATCTTGTCGTACTCAATCATCAACGGTTGCGTGATGACTTCCTCCACCGAAAAACGGTTATCAAGACCGATAACATAGTCGGTGGGAACCTCATCAGAGCGTATCAAAGTCGCCCCCAGGGGACTGAGTAAATCGCCTTTCTTCTGGAAACGGTAACCGGCCATCGGGTCCCGGAATTCCTCCAGACCAAGGATGGTTTTAAGGGAGTTGATGTGGCAGACCAGGGTATTCATTTCGAAAGGCGCAAACTCCGCCCACAGGGAAATAATATCGTCATAATCGAGAGTCCCGCTGGCGGCGGAATTTATCAGTCGTGCCCCGTTGTCGTTTCCGTCACCATTTATCAGGCAGTCTACCACCATAGCGATTTTATCGCTCTGCATCTTGAAACCGATATACCAGAGAAGAACCCGGAACTGTGAACTGGAACGATAGCGAAGCGCCTTGTAACTGGTTTTTAAAGCCAGGCCGTAATCGGTCACGGTTACAGCGTGCGTCTGCTCGCTGACCAAAAGCTGGGGTATTTCAGCCCCTTCGCCCAGCGGACGCAGGGTAAAGCGACTGTTATCGGAAGTATCGATAAAGAACGGGGTGTAACGGTTACTGGCAATGGTGGTGCTGTTGGCGATGAGTTGTACCAGTTCCGGGCGCATCGCCTGGCCTTTCTTGATTTCCCGCATCATGAATTCCGGGAGAAGGCCGGGGGCTTTCTGGTAAAACTGTTCGACGGTGGTGGGTGATTTTCCGCCCAGGCGCACACCGGCCAGGGCCAGCTGACGTTCGAAGGCGTCGAGCGGACTGTCTATCGGCGACGGGTCATACTCTTCACACTCAAGCAGTTCCGAAAGGGTCATGCCCCGGCTTTCGGCTTCATGGTACAATTCCCGGTTGACTTCGATTTCCGTCGCCCGCGTCAGGTCAATGCGAGCGAGAGGAATTTCCATATTCTCCTCACGGTTCAGACCGGCAAATGCCGCCGAATTTATAAATTGATTAAAATCCATGTCATACCTCATTAATTAAGAAGGATTACGCAATCAGTGGTGCCGTTTACTTCGAGCACCGTCCCGCGAGCGATATTGCCTCCGGCAGGGTCATAAGCCGTTAGGACGGGAGCCTGCCTGACCGTGGCATTAGCCCCGCCCACCACCCGGTTACCGACCACCGGACAGGTGGCGGATATCGGCAGGCGGCAAATACCCCCGATTTGCACAGTCGCCAGTCGCTCGCCGTCGTCATGGTCGGACAGCGTCAGGCTGATCAGCTTGCCCAGCAACTGTTCATTATCGCCAATTGGACCGACTTCATTATTGCCGGTCAACGTTACCGGACAACCGATATCAGCATCCTTGAGCTGGTCCACGCCGCCGTCCTGTTCGATTTTAAATGTCGCCAGTATCGGCGCGAGCGTATCCAGATTCTGCTCTCTTACAGACATCAAAATTCTCCTTTGTTTTATAAAAATAAAAAGGCCGGGAAACACTCTCCCACCGGGCCGGGACAGCCAGTCCCACCAGTTTATTTGTAATCGTTCCAGCTTTTTAAACCCGACTTTGTTTTGTGACCGCTTGTCAGCAAACCAAAACTGGCTGGGAACATGTCGCGAAACCGGGCTGAAGTTTTCCGGTAACAAATAACCAGTTCTTCCCCTGTCATATCCTTAAGACCGTCCACCAGCTCCAGGGCTTGCTGCTGGTTGTCCCGGTTGCGGTCGACCGCCGCCATGGCTTTAACCATACCCGCAATCCGCTGTTGATAGTCTTCTTTCATAGCTGTCAGCTGGGACATTAAGTTCTCATATGCTTCCTCTTTCGAAACGGCTGTCGCCAACCACTTCTTGAGGCGGTCAAAATCAATCCCTGACATATTCCGTTCATCAAGGGACGCCAGTAGTTCGGCGAGATAACTTTTTTCCGGATTATCTTTTTCCAATTTCTTCTCCTGGTTTATCAATCAAAAAATATTCTATCCGGCCAAGCCGCCGGTCCACTTCTTGAGAAAAACGGTGAAACTGGTCTTTACTTACCACCCCTTCCCTGAGCAACACCTCAAAATTGGTCAGTTTTTTGTCGAGGGTTTCGACCATTACCCGTTCGGCTTTTTCTGCCAGTTCAACTTTTAAAGACTGGATGGTCATGAAATAAGCCGCCGCAACCCCAAAAATAATGACTACCAGCTGCAATAACTGGATACCCTGGTAAACAAACGACCGGCCTTTAAAAGTCAGCATATCTTCTCCCATCTTCAAAAACGACCTGAAATTATTCAAAACGGCGACTATTCCTTTCAATATTGACGACATAGGACGAGTCTTTCATTTTTCAGAAACGGGTCGATAAAACAAGAACCGTTTCTGACCATCCAGTTTGACCGCCCGTATATTAAAAATTCCATCCAGAATACCCCGGAGGGTCAATTGCAGGCAGTCACCCTCACAGCGGATATTATCTACATGACCCCGGTGACAGCGACTCGCCATAAAAGAGATGGTGTCATCGCGGCTATCCTTATCCGCCAGGAAGCGTCCTCCGTGTGACAACCGTTGCAGGTCAAACTGACGGAGCAGATAGCATTCTTTGAAGTCCTCGTGTTCTATTTTCAGACGCTTATCCGGAGAGGTAGCCGAACTTTCCAGGATATAACCACCCGCCGGGGCGGTATGCTCACTATCCGGGCGGAAATGATACCCGGTCGTGGCTACCCGGCCGTTTTCACAGGGCCAGATTTCCACTCCGCTGCGGGTCATGATGTCCGGGATATGCGCCATCAATTCATATCCGCTTACATATCTGAAAGGAATAACCCGTACCTCATAAGTGGTTTTACCGGCGGTTGCCTGACGGCACAGCACCCTGCCATGCGGAAACAGCATCAAGACCACCCGACTCACCTGGCTGCTTTTTTTCGACAGGTATTTTTCGAGTTGCGATAGAGAACAGCGTTCTTTCCCCCGGTAGCCGACCAGCCGTCCCCAGAGCGTTTCCCCGATAGCGAAGTCGGCAGGGGCAAGTACATCATGAAGAGGGAATATAGCCGCAATTTCACCAATACGCGAACCGTTCATGTCTTTTTCGGTCCGGAACCCTTTTTCTTCCCGTATCAGCCTGACCGGCAGAGATTCATAATGCGGCACGATTAAAAACCGGCCGTCACCGGCCAGCCTTTTCACCTCGGCTGGACCGGCCGCTTTCAGGCCAGGTTCCTTACCGGTGAAATTCATGGTTATCTTTTCCATCTTCAATTCACGTGATATTTCCGTATCCGGCAAAGCCCCCCGATAAACCAGCGAGGTTTCGAGCACGCGTTCGATTTTGCGATAATTAAAATGACAGGTAATTTCATTACCGTTCTGCTTATATTTCTGCAGGGGTTCATGTTCACAGAGGCGAATATCACGACCGCAAACCGAGCATTCCGGAAACTGGAAGGTAAACCCGATGGAGCACTCCTTATATATGCCGCCGTCAATATTATCTTTAAGGTCACCGGCGCCCTGAGCGTTTCTCAACCAGTAAAAATAACTCTTAACCCAGTGCTGATTATCCTTCGCAACCGTGACGGCATGAAAATTTCGTCCGACCGGCAAACGGTCCTTGCGGTGGCCCACCATGACCGGAGAATCGACCAGAAGATACGCCAGGTGTTCATGTTCGTCGGCGGGAAAACGACCACCATAACTGTTGATCTGGTCGGAAACGATGTACATCGTCCTTATATGAACATCCCCCGCCCCGACCGGTGTCGGCGGATTAATATTGCGATTGATGAGGTCAATCAGGTCGGCGGATATATCTTCGGCTTTCTCGGCCAGCCGGGCGGTGACACGACCTAAATTTGATTCCATAAAACCTCCCGTTGTTTACTTACCGGCCCTGTTCTTTATCTATGTTGAAGCGACACTGAATTTGTGCAATTAAATGCTACTTTATATAGAAACAAAATATGGGGCGACGCCCCCACTTTTATCTTCAACTTATTCCCTTCCAATATGATACACCATAGTAACAAGGGTCTGTTTTTGTTTCAGGCACAACCTTTGCTTTATATAATGATGAATTATTAAATTAAATTGTTGAGGATAGACCAATGACTGTTTATAAAAGCAAAGAGCACTTTTCCTTCAAATGGATACTTGCGGCAATAATATTTATTCTGGTCCTTTCGATTACTTTTTCCGATGTCTACGGGTTTACATACCCAAGTAAACCCAATAACGACGTGAAGTTTATCGACCATAAGGATATCAGCTGCAACCACAACAATAATATTATTCCGAACAACGACAATCCGGGGAATCCTCCGGATGACATCCCGGAGCCTTCAACCCTGATACTCCTCGCTGCCGGTCTGGGAGGGTTATATCTTAAGCGGCGGAAAAACATAAAATAAAAATTACCCCAACCCACCTCCCTTCTCAGCCTTTTGAGCCCTTCCCTCAAAAGGCTTTTCTTTTTCTAAAACCGACCCACCCGGGGAGAAATCGTCGGGCGGTTTCTCCGGCGCAACGGCCAGAGAGCCAGTGCCAGCGCCATCAGGGAATCACAGGCGCTGTTGTCGTCCCAGCGGGCCTGGCGAAGTTCATCTTCGAAGGACCATATTTTCCCGGGAGCTTCGGGCAGTTCCCACCGTTCATAAAATATTTTACCCCGGGCATGAAGCAGTTCCACGTTGGTCAGAAGTTCCGCTTTGATGGCCGGCGTGAATATTACCGCTTCCGGTTTGTAATCGGCCAGCTGCTCGACGATGACGTCCCCCAGGCCGGTAGCATCCACTACCAGCCGTCCCGGATATTGTTCCTGCCGCTTTCGTATTTTCTCAAGAATAACTTCCCAGTCAAATTTTTTCAGGCGTTCCAGCGCCACCACCCTTATTCTTTCGTTCGCGGCTTCGATGGTAATACCCACCGTAGCCGTCTGTTTACGCGCCAGGTCCCAGCCGTTTATGAAAACGGTTTTGCCTTTTTCGAAATATTCCGCGGCTTTCTCATAATTATCCAGTGCCTTATCAACATACTCGCCTTTTAAAATTTCACCGCCGCAATCCACAAATTGCCCCATGATATTCTGCTGCAACCGGGCGTCGGAAAAATAACTGACCCTCTCCGCCAGGAACTCCCGTGAAATAAACTTATTCTCGCGGCTGTCGCCGGACTGGAAATAGCCCGGTCGCTTCCCTTCGATAATTTCTCTCGCCCGGCGGTAAAACCAGTTCTTGCCATTGGGCGTGGAAACCAGGTCGAGCTTACCTTCCCGGTCAGCCAGCCGCATCATGATAACTTCCTCGACTACATATTCCGGGTCGGTTTCAAAAGCCACCTCGTCAAAAATGAACAGGTCGTAATCATTACCCAGCAGGTACTCTCCCCGGTTCTGGGTGGAACGGGCTTCAATCGTGGCCCCGGTTATCATTGTCAGACAGGGATAGGGTGTCCGTCTGAGCTCTTCGACCAGCGGCTCAATAGTCGGCGACTGGCGCATCAGGCGTACCACCTGGTTGAATATCAGATTGGCCTGGTCCTGTGTAATCGAGGCGGATACTGCCCGGTAACGCCCGGCTTTATCATATTTTAGCGGGCGCAGACGATAAACAGCGCTATGGATAAGCTTCACCGCCGCAATGAATGACTTACCCCAGCGGTTACCGGTCACTAAAATATTCTCGCGGGCGGTGGCATTTTGAAGCCACTTTTCCTGGCCCGGGTGAAGTTCCACCCCCAGGAAAGCCGCGGCAAAATATGCCGGCTCCGCCAAACCGCGCCGCCAATCATCGATTGTCGCCGGTTTCAGGTTTATATCAGCTCCCGGATTATTTCTTCGGCGGCTTTCTTCTCCACCAAGCCGGCCTCGAATAATTTGAGGATATTATTCACCCGGGCTGACTGAACGTTGACGTTCTCCATCGCCTGATAAGCAAAACTGTTGTCAAATACAAAACGACAGGTCGCTTCAAAATTGGTCAGGGCCAGTTCGATATTGCCCACCCATTCCATAAACCGCGCCACCTCAGCCTGAACCGAGCGCACCTGGCGCATAACGACATCAAATTTGAAATTTGACCAGGTGGTGGTGGCTCCGAAGGAATAACCCAGAAGGTACGGGGCAAGATTGGTTCCGGCGCAAATATCCTCGATCATCGCCCGATGGTTCATAAACCAGCTGTTGCTGATATCCCGTGACCTATCAGGACCGATATATTCAATAGCCACGTTGTCCCATGTCACCGGGTTATCATCGATATCACAGGTTTTTATCATCCTGACGGTGGCGTCAAAATAACCGTTTATCCGCTCGGTATAGGCATTGTCCGATTCGCCGGCCATCCGCTCTGGCGGGGTAATTTTCACATGAAGTCGATGATAGCCGGAGTTATGGCTGGTTTTCTGCATATCATTGACCAGCTGTTGCTCTATGTAGCTGATAAACGGCACCGACTTTAAAATAGACCGCCCCAATGGCTCACCCGGGTCATTACTTAAGGAAAGATAATAGAAATCAGGCCGGTCAAGACTCCAGCGTCGTATACCCCGGTCAAGATAAAGGCCAGGCCTGATACCTTCACTCTCATACCCCAGGTCAACGCTGTCAATCGGCAAAAAGCGGTCAACCCCGCTAAAATCCCGGTTAACCGTCAAAAAACCGCCGAAAAGACCATCTCTGAATAAACCACTGAAAAGCATCGGCAAAAGGCTTACGGTACCGGTTCTGTTCCCCAGAGTATTACTGTAAAGGCGGTCATATAATTTTTCAAGTACCCGTCGAGCTTTTTCCTCGACTATTTTATCCGTAGTCCCCGATATTTTGTAACTTCCCGGAGCCGAAGCCAGCCTTACCCAGGTCCAGATACAGGAGTTGATAAGAGGAATGTGGTCGGTTAAAAATCGATAAAGCATAATCCTGAAACGACCACTTTTATAATCTCCGGTTGTCCATTTCAGGATATTTTCGATTTTATCAGCAGGTTTAAAAAGAAAATCTCTTTTATTTCGGACCGTTTCAAGGACTCTTTTTTTTGCCGTAACTGCCATTAAATCTTCAGGTTGGGCATTACTAAACTTATCCTTTGTCATAAATCATCCTTTTTTCAATTTTTCCCGCCCATTCATTACCTCTTTTTTATTATTCTTTTTGATATCCGGGTACTTTATTAACTTATTAGCTTTAAAGCCGATAAAATACTCTAACCGAAAACAGGACAGGAAATTATGAAAATAACAGGACTAAGAAGTGAAGGCCGTTGTACAAAATATGAACAACTTTTATCATTTTTTCAAACCGTCCGAAAATCAGCCTTTAAATATTATGTAATTTATTGTCTGACAATGGAATAAAAACACTATAAAGCATCTTAAAACCGGGCATATTAATTGCTTTTTTACTTAAAAATATTATTTTCGATTAATTAAAGAGGAAGGTATGAAAAAAATAATTGTTCTGGCAATCATGTTCTTAGCCTCGACATCCTTTGCGGCACCCTGGTCTTATCATTTTTCAGATGTAGGTTTTGCTGAAAACCCCTTTGACCAAAACAACGATTACTCTTACATCAGCTATCCCTATGGTATCGGTAATGTCCCTTCCCCGGGAACTCAGGGGGGTGAAATGTACGACCTCGAAGGCATTCAGGTTCGTGAAAAGAACGGCAATATTTACATCGCTATGGCAAATTCTTTCGGCTGGAACAATAACTATTCCTCTTACTGGCGCCAAAGATACAACATGGGTGATTTGTTTATTAATACCGGCTCCCGGATGTTTGCTATCGATATTCGTCGCATCGACTCCCTGACTTCTTCTTTTACCGGATTGTACGATGTAACCAACCCCGTTAACAGGGTGGGGATACCCAATATTGCCGGTGGTTATTATGGTACGGTTACTGGTGCCGCCGTTAATGCCATGACCCCGTTCCAGATAAACTCCAGTCTGTTCTCCTCGAGCAATAATGCCGTCAATATGCATCTGGGATTCAACGCTAATTTCGAACAATTTCCCCCCAACCATAATCTCGGGGGATCCCCGATGACCTATGTCTGGGAATTCTCTTTTGACAGAGCCCTGCTGGGTGATTTTCAAAGATTGGAACTGAGTGCCACCCTGGCCTGCGGTAATGACGTTCTCAAAGGTTCCTATGATGCCATTCCGGAACCGGCGACGATTCTTCTTTTCGGTCTTGGCCTGATAGGTACGGGATTGTATCGCCGTCACAAAAAATAAAACCTTCAAGATTAAGAAAAACCCGCCGATGGCGGGTTTTTTTTATCTCATTTTTACTCTTTTTTAAAACTTGAACCGATTTAAATAATCCTCTATATTTTATCACGTTATTGAATAAGATGTTATATCCGATATGACAGTTATGATACATAAAAGTAAAGTCCTTATTACCTTATTTACTATAACCGGGCTGTTAATTCTCGCCTGCGCCACCAATGAAGCGATAAAGAGCCGCTACGAACTGGAAAACAAATTTTACGCCATCGAAAAATTTTTAAAAGATTCCCAGATTAAACCGGAACTTAATAATCCCGAAATGATGAATCAGCTTCATAACCTCTATCGCGATTTTATAAACCAGGCCTATACCTCTCTTGACATTATTGACAGCACCCCTAATCCTAAGGAATACAATGACATAACCAACATGGTCTTTGCCGCCACCCGGCAGTACAGCCAGGTCTTATTCAGAGAAATGAAATACGATTCCTGTCTTCACCTGATTGACCGACTCATTAACGGAACCAGTCTTAAAAATTACCAGAAGATGACCGCTTACGTAAGTAAGGGACAGACCCTGCAGGTTGCCGGCAGGTGGGACAGCGCCATCGTTATTTATAATTACGCTGTAAAAAACTTTTATCCCCCGGTCAGCGCCGACAGCGGTATCGCCTATGACCTTTTCAATCTGCCTCTGCATGTGTTCAATATTTACCAGCAAACCGGCGACAGTCTGAATGCCCGGAAATACTTTGTCGATGCCGAGCGGTATTACCAGACCCTCATTAAAGATTTTCCCGAGTCGGAGTTCTACGTCGCGGCACGTTCCAACCTGGCCCGTCTTTATTACAACGACGGGCGATGGCGTCAGGCTATCGAACAACTGAGCGCCCTGGTTGACTCCACCGGCATCATCAATCCTTCGGCGAATATGAAAATCGCCGATATCTACGCCGTGGAACTTAAAAAACTGGACACTGCTTTGGCTATTTATGATTACATAGAAAAGCATCTTTCCTCCCGTGATTCGCTTTTTAAACCGGTGCTTCTCCATAAAAAAAGCATGGTCTATCTTGAGAAGAAACAATATACCCAAACCCGTGCTGTTCTTATCGAACTGGCCAATCAATATCCGGCATATTATGAATATTATCCGACTCCGCAATATATCAAAGCCCGCAGTTTTGAACTTGAGGGCAACTGGTCACGAGCCGAAACCGAGTATAAGTTTTTAATCGAGAATTATCCGGGTACAAGGGAAGCCATGTCGACCCATCTTTACCTTGCCAAAAAACTCGGCGAGCTGGGCCGACGGGGCGAGGCCGCGCGCTGGCGGGAAAAAGCGGAAAGTTACTTTAATGAAATCGCCTCCCAGAACCGGGGAACCCTCAAGGAAGCTACCGCGCTTTCCTACCGGGCGGAAATGTTTCGCCAGGACGGCAACTGGTTATCCACCGCCGTCACTATGACCGAAATATTCGATAAATTCCCTCAGACTGAAATCGGCCAGAGAGCGGTTTTAACAGCGGCTGAGATTTACCGCCAGAAACTCAACAACTCCACAAAGGCCGATTCCCTGGTAGCTCAATTCAGACAATCCCTTACCAAAACTGAGGAAGAATGGGAAACTTAAGAACTTTTTTGACTTTAAAATTGTAAAATAACAGAACATTAATGTCAGATACTGGAGGAAGTGTAATGAAAATCAAAGCTAAAATTTTAATGCTGACCTTCATTGTTTGTTTTCCCCTGGCGGCCCTGGCCCAGGTCGATTCTCTCGGGAAAATGGATACTCTCTATGCCGACATCGCAAAAATCGATGATTATAACTGGTCGGTTACTTTTACTTTAGCCAACGATGAACAGATTATCGGCCTGTCACTGCCTTTCAAAATGACCGCCGGTCTGAATCGGATAGTGGCCGACTCCATCGTTTACGCCAAAGGTAAGGTGGACCATTTCGACTACAAAAACCTGAAGGTCGATACGGCTATTCAATGCGCCACAATCGGTCTGATAGCCAATCTCGGGCCGACTCGAAACCAGCTGGCTCCGGGCAACGAGCCTTTTGCCACCGTGTATGTCTCCTCTCTGGAAGATAAACCCATCGAAAAACTGAATATCGATACGACCACCACGCATCCGAATAATTCTCTGATGGCTATCGCCGACCAGACTCAGGGTATCCCACCGGATACTGTCCGGGTGGAGACCTCCAAAACCACCATCATCCCGGTTTTCGTAGTCCGCGAACCAAAGAAAAAATAAATAAAAAAAAGCCCGCCTATAGCGGGCTTTTTCATATATGGTTATTTCACTACTCATCATCGTCATCCTTTTTATTATGATGAGGGGTGACGCGTTTATCTTCTTTTATCACTACGTATTTTTTAAAGGTTTCGAGCAATTCCGGGGTCAATCGTTCTTTCTGATATATTTCCTTCATCAGTGCCTTCTCGTCGAGTTTAAAATATTCCTCAAAACCAATTTTACGAACCAGGCTGGTAAGCTCCGCAAAAGCCTGCGGGTCTTCCGTTTTGGTGACAAATTTCTCCGACCGGCTGATTTTAACGGACACCTCACCTTCCGAACCGGTCAGTTTATTAATCCCCAGATCCCTGGCAAACCGGACCATATCTTCCTTGAGGGCTTCAATTTCGGCTTTTAATTCCCCCAGCTGGCGGTGTCTGGTCAGGAAAAGGTCCACCCGCCGGGCGGCGTTCTCAAAGGTTGTCTTTTCTGAACCTTCCGCGCCCTCCTCCTCTTCAAGTACCAACCGGTGGCGTTTGGCCGGACATAATTTATAATATTCGCAATAGTTACATAAACCACTTTCCCGGGTGGGGAAATTATCGAGTTGCTCAGCTTTTATAGTTTCAACTATAGTGACTCGAATCTGCTCTTTCAACTCGTCAAGCTCATCTGCACGTAAACGTCGCCTTATCTGTTCATCGAATTTAAGATAATACTGGACCAGTTCAATATCTTCCCAGTGGGGAAATTTAGCCTGCACCGCCAGCTGGTAAAGACCCATCTGCTGGTAAAAGGACCGGTCATTGACACCTTCCTGGGGCATTCGGCCGGTCTTGTAATCACAGATTTCAATCACATTATCATTACGCTTCCACAGGCGGTCGATTTTTGCCTTTATATTGAAGGGGGGGTTTTCAAGCCTGAACCGCACGTTCATTTCCGTACCGATGGTTTTCCCGAGGTTAAACGGTTTGTACTTGTCATAATATTCTTCCAGCATTTTCCGGCCTTCTTCAATATAATCATCCACCGTTTGATACTCATTGACCACCATGATGTATTTCCGGTCGGGTTTTTCCCACTCCGCCCGGTAAAAACGGATAATCTCTTCCAGCGGTATAACAGTTCCACCCAGGGGAGCTCTGTAAAGCACATCCAGCGCCCGGTGTACCGCATTACCCATATAGGCATCCGCAGTTATACTTTTGGGGATTTCCGGCTTCTCAAAGTACTCGAACTTGAATTTTCTGGGACAGGTCTGAAAGGTTCCCAGAGCACTGTAACTGTAACTGCTCAACATGCTCAAAAAATAAGATTATTAAACCGGTAAGGCAATCACAAATATCCACAAAAAATTATGTTTTCGGGGATAAACAGTTAAAAAGTATCAGGCAACTGACAGTGAATTATAAAGTTCCGCCAGACTGTTCCGGTAACTCTGCCAGTCGAATCTGGCGGCGGTATGGCCGGCGGTTTTTGATAATTTCTCAACCAGAGTACAATTTTCAATAAGTTCAATTATCCTGTCAGCGAGTGTCACCGGGTCATTTATGGGCACCATCAGGGCATCGCGACGGTCAGTAACCATCTCCGGAATACCGCCGGCGTCGGTAGTGACTATCGGTAGACCCGAAGCCATTGCCTCGACCAGTGACAGGGGGAAATCGTCAAGAGTCGAAGAATTTAAAAACAAGTCGGCTGTGTCATAAAGAGCCGGGATGTCTTCAGCTATCACCCGGCCGGTAAAAGTAACCCCGCTGATTCTCTCGTCCTTTACCAGGTCATGCAACGCTGCTTCAAGCGAACCCTGGCCAGCTATTATCATTTCCGCCCGGGGATATTTTTGCTTTACCAGCTTGAAGGCTTTTAAAGCGCAGGGGATATTATTTTTAAGCTCTAAAGAACGGTTGACCAGTATCTTCGGCTGCAATGAAGACCGCAATTTGAATCTAAAACGCCGGGTATCAATCGCCCGGGGAAGTATTTCAACCCGGTATCCGTAACGGGCAAAAATGGTCGACGTATATTCCGAAGGAACAATAATCCGGTCGGCTTGAGAAATAATCGGTCGGTAGAGTTTCGCCCATTTATCCAGAAAAAACTCCGTTTCCGAGGAAACATAACTAAGCACTATTTTACGGCCAAAAAACCGTGCCAGAATTATCAGCGGCAGAACCTCTTTAAGAAAATTATCAAAAGAACCAATGTACAGATGAACTATATCATTACCCGGGATGGCTCTCAGGAACCGTTTTAAAAACTTCCCATACCCCTTGTCCAGCCGTCCGCGAGCTTCAAGAATATCAACTGCCTGATTATCCTCTTTTAACCGGTTGAAAAGAAAATCCTCCGCTGCGGTTTTATTACCGTAAGTTCGTCCGCTCGATAAAAAAAGCATAACCCGAGGTGTTTTAATTTTTTCAGCTTCCCTCACCTGGAGGGAACCGACCGCTACACTTTCACTATAAGCCTGCATATCCAACACTCGGTCAATAGTTAAAATTCTATCCCTGATGAACATCTATGATATTTTACAAGCCAACTGGTATCTTGAATGAAATTTTTTTTTAAAAAAAGCATAAAAAAACAGCCTTTTTAAAGGCTGTTTTTTGAAGAAAAAGAGATATTTATTCAATTTCTTTATAACAGGGGGTTGAAAGGTACCGCTCCCCGGTATCGCAGATTACCGTTACAATCATTTTATCCTTGTTTTCTGTTCTGGCGGCTTCTTTTAAAGCTATGGCGATATTGGCTCCCGATGATATCCCCACCAGAATCCCCTCCTTACGAACCACCATCCGGGTGGTCTGAATCGCCTCCCGGCTTGTTACCGTAAGGATTTCATCCACTACCTCAAGGTTGAGTATATCCGGCTTGAAACCAGCCCCTATCCCCTGAATCGGGTGAGTACCTTTTATACCCCGGGTAAGAAACGGTGAATCCTCCGGCTCCACAGCGATAATTTTTATATCCGGTTTCTGTTCTTTGAGATACCTGCCGACACCGCTGATGGTTCCGCCGGTACCCACTCCCGCGACAAAAACATCCACCCGAGTTTCGGTATCCTTCCATATTTCAGGTCCGGTAGTATAATAATGCACCGCCGGATTGGCCGGATTTTGAAACTGCATGGGCATAAAGCCCCCCGGTGTTTCAGCCAGGATTCGTTCCGCCCGTTCAATCGCCCCGGCCATGCCTTCCGCCCCGGGGGTCAGAATGAGGTCGGCTCCTAAAGCTTTCAGCAAATTGCGCCGTTCTTCGGACATGGTTTCCGGCATGGTCAGGATTATTTTATAGCCGCGAGATGCCGCCACGAAAGCCAGGGCAATACCGGTATTACCCGAAGTCGGCTCGATAATGGTCGCACCCGCCTTCAGCTTACCGGCCTTTTCCGCATCTTTTATCATCGCCAGACCGATCCGGTCTTTTACCGACGAACAGGGATTGAAGGATTCCAGCTTGCAGACCACTCGACCGGGCAGACCGGCGGCCAGTTTTGATAACTCCACCATGGGGGTTTTTCCCACCAACTCGGTAATATCTTTATAAATAGCACCCATATTTATCTCCTTAAACTGAAAAACTTAAGAAATTATTCAAATAATACGGATTTCGTTCGGCAAATAGCAACTTTTAATAAATATTGACAAAATTATAAAAAAAACTATAATGAAAATAGGGAGAGACTATTAGTCATATTTGAATTTAACAACGATGCCTGCCAAAAAACGATTATGAATTAAAAGCAGGAGTTTTTATGAAGAATTTCAAAAAAAATCAAATCTTATTTTATTTGTTATTGTTTTGGGGAATAACAACATTTCTCACTTGTGATAATAATAACAAGATTATAAACTCTAATCATCAAACGGAAAAGGGTTGGGCATTATTGACAACTGGAACCAGTTTACAATCTGTCTGTGGAAATAATAAAGGAGAAATATATATTGGTGGTTCCGGTATTTCTCTTAAAAAGCAAAATGAAAACTGGATTCATTTAGCCAGTGAAGAAAGATATACCTACAGTGACTTGTGGTGTTCCCCGAACAACGACTTATATGCCGCCACAGAAGAGGGTATTTTATACTTCAATGGCTCAAATTGGGATATAATCTCTCCAACCAGTTTTGACCTGTTCACCATTTGGGGTTTTGACGATAATGATATTTTCGCTGCTGGTCATGCAGGTTCCATTTATCATTATAATGGTTCCGAATGCACGGTTTTCAAAAAAGTGACCTCCCGAGATATTTTAGACCTCTGGGGCTTATCGTCGAACGACCTTTATGCTGTCGGCGCCTCTGGCGCTATCCTGCATTATGACGGGAATGAATGGGACACCATGTCAAGCGGCACTGATAAATACCTTGAAGCACTCTATGGTTTTTCTTCTACTGATGTCTTCGCCGTTGGCGGTGACGGGAAAATTCTGCATTTCGACGGTCACAACTGGAATAACATGGATAGTCCGGCAGACCTGCAGTTATGGGATATCTGGGGATCTGCCCCTGATGATATCTACGCCGTAGGTAATAAAGGAACTATCGTACACTTCGATGGTACTCAGTGGCAAAAGCAGAATTCATCTACTCAGGTTTTACTGTTCAGTATCTGGGGATTTAATAAAGAAGATATTTATGCAGCAGGTTTTAATGGCACTATAATACACTTCGACGGGTATAAATGGACAACTGTTAAAAGTGGCTTTAACATAAATTTTTACGGAGTTCACGCTTTCACCGATGGTAATATAGTTGTTGCAGGAAATTATGGCAATATTCTGCGTTTCAATGGTTATAATTGGAGCTACCTGGATACCAATAATATTCCCTATGTCTTTTTTGATATTTACAGTCCATCCGATGACAATATTTTCTTTTCAGGCAGCAGTGGCGCCATTTACCATTATGACGGCATGACCTTAAACAGCATGAACAGCGAAACGGACTGTTGGCTATATGATATCCACGGTCTCGCAGCCAACAATGTTTATGCCGCCGGATATGATATGCACGGCAACGGTTCGGTTATCACACATTTTGACGGTAACAAATGGACCGCAACCTTTTTCAACGATATTAAAAAACTTTACGGGGTATGGTGTTTATCCGACACCGAAATTTACGCTGTCGGAGACAGCGGTATTTTTTTACATTATGACGGCAACATCTGGAGTAGAAAAGTAACTAACACAGACATAAATCATAGATCAATTTGGGCTTACGCAACAAATGATATCTTTGCAGGTTGTGAGGATGGTTCGATTTTACATTATGACGGTGAAAACTGGAGCCTGTCATTGCTAAATACCTATTATGATGTCGAAAAAATCCTGGGCCGCACGCCTTCGGATATATATGCTCTGGCTGGTGTACAGATATTCCATTTCAACGGCGTTGAATGGACGCAAATGCATCCTGGCCTCAGCAACATATTCCGTGACATTAGTATTTCCGATTTGAATAATATGTATGTAAGCGGTTACAATGGTTTGCTTATCAGGTATGGGATTGAATACTAAATAATTAACCAGCTGAAAAGTTAACCTAACCGGTCAAGGTAAAACTCACAACTTTTCAGTAACCAAAAATCAGACAGGTAACCTCTCTTATGTAAATATTTGGAATTATTGATAATCTGCATCCCGGCAGGATAAACTGATTTATTCGATTTACAATTTCACAAAAAAATTTATATTACTAAAAAGATGGATATAATGACGTATAATTTAAAGTCATTTAAGCTATTACTTGGTATAAAAATATAAAAAACAGGAATGATAAATGAACTCCAATAAACCGGTTGTTGCGGTAATCAAAACCGACCCCGAAAATGTCCTGGCTGACTACTTCAAAGCGGCGGAACTGGCCGGCCTTCAAAATGCCCTTAAACCTGATACCACCACTATCCTGAAGGATAATATTTCCTGGCACCTGCCCTTCCCCGGGGCCAATACCGTCCCCTGGCAACTCGAAGGCGCCATAAAAGCTCTTAAGGGGAATGGTTTCAATGACCTGGTGGCGGTGCACAATGATACCGTGGTGACCAATCCCTACGTGGGCGGAAAACTTTTAAAACTCAAACCGGTCTATGAAAAATATCATATCCCCGAACGGTTCAACAATGACCCCAAAGATTTGAAATGGATTGAATATGCGCCAAAAGCCGAGATGCTGGTGTTGAAAAAAATCTATCATGAAGGAATAAAAATTCCCGAGTTTTTCCTCGGTAAAAATATTGTCCACCTGCCGACGGTCAAGACCCATATTTACACCACCACCACCGGGGCCATGAAAAACGCCTTCGGGGGTCTGCTCAACACCAAACGCCATTATACCCATTCGGTGATACATCAAACCCTGGTCGATTTACTCCATATCCAGAAAGAAATCCATCCGGGCATCTTCGCCTTCATGGACGGCACGACCTGCGGCTCCGGTCCGGGACCGCGCACGATGACGCCTCATGTCAAAAACTACCTTCTCGCTTCCGCCGACCAGGTAGCAATCGACGCCGTCGCCGCCAAAATGATGGGTTTTGACCCGATGAAGATCGAATACATCCGGCTGGGTCACGAACACGGACTGGGACGAGGAAGGCTCGAAGAAATCGAGGTAAAGGGCACCGATATTTCCGAAATCAATTTCAATTTCCAGGTCGGCGATAACCTGGCTTCGACAGTCGGTGATATTTTCTGGTTCTCTCCCCTGAAGGCCATGCAGAAACTTTTATTCCACACCCCCCTGGTCTATGTTTTCGTACTCGGCTCGGCGGTATATCATGACCGCCTGTGGTACCCTTCCAAAGGCCGCAAAGTCTTTAATGAATGGCTGGAAAAAACCGAATGGGGAACACTCTTCAAAAAATACTAAAAACCCTGTTCTTGTGATAATTTGCGGAGCAGTTCTTTTTCACTTTCTTCTTTAGCCAGCTTCTGAAGTTTAAGGTAGATATGCGAAGCTTCCTCTACCCTTCCCAGTTGAATCAAAGCTACGCACTTGTTATAATTTATCAGGAAATTATCCGGTTCCAGCGTAAGAGCATGCTCCAATAATGACAGACATTGCACAAGGTCGTTGTTTTTACTTTTAAATGTCGCGTAATTCATAACAATTTTCATATTGGCGCTATCAAGACTGAGAGCCTGCTGAAACAACCGCTCGGTCATTTCCTTATCATCACCGGCGGAATATAAAATAGCGGCATTCATCACCGCCTCCGCTTTTTGCGGAAAATGCCTGACCAATAAATCCGCCACCATCTTTTTGTTTTCGAGGGTCCCGAAATCGATACTGTATTTTACCATCAAAAGATGCATGTTTAAATTCATACTGTCGGCTTTCAATGAATAGAAAGCATAGTTAAGAGCCTGGTCATACTGGCGCTCATCATAATACATCTGGCTTATCTTGCCCAGGATATAAGAGGAGTCAACGTTGTTCGGAGCCGCTTTCAGCACTTCCCGGGCAAGGTCAAAACGACGGTCTTTCAGTTCCGGTTGTTTGTTATAATAGTTCAAAAGGTGCGCCAAATTCGAAAAAATGGGTTTGAAGCGTGTAATTTCCGCGATTTCCCTGAACCGGTCCGCCGATTTTACCGGCGAGCTGTTGATTATCGCAAAACTGAATGTCGTCACGAAAGCCATAACTATTACCGGCCAGATAAAAACGCTTACAGTCTTTTTACATCGCTCCGCATAAATCACTACCACCGCGCTCAGGGCAAAAAAAGCCGGCAGAGAAAAAATATCCCAGTCTCGGGGTCCCCCCAGCTGGGGAGTGTAGAAGAACATAAAAACAAGGGCGGATAATCCAATCCAGCCGAATATGAATATCTTCAGACGACCTGTATCTTCGAGAGTACTTTTTATCTTCAAAAGGGGATAGATTAAAAAAAGTAATGCCGAGGCGGCCAGATACAGCCAGTTGAAAATATTAAGGAAATGATTCAGCGTCAGAAGCCCCTGACCGTCGTTTACCGCCGGCACCAGGGGTAGAAGCGATTTTTTAAAAATCTCCACCCCGCTGAAACTGAGGATATATCCTGTCACTATTGCCAGCGAAATCATCACCGCCGGGTAAACCGAGGATCTTTTATTAATTGTGTTGTTTTCCCTGTTAAACAAAAACATAAGCAACACCGCCCCCAGCGACAGGATAAAAGCCGGCACCACATGCACCAGCGCCAGCAGGACAAATAAAACCAGGAAACCGACTATACCCTTTTTTCTATCGATAACTTTAAGGGCGGTCAGAAGAGCATACGGCATTATGGCCGCGGCGATTGCATAACTCTCCACATAGCCGAAAAAAAGGACGGTAGTACCGGAAGATATAAATATCAGGAAATAAAACAGCCCTTTCTCCCCGTCGAGGTAGAACGCCAGCCGCCTGAGACCGTCGATAAAGAAAAGTCCGCTGACAATGCTGACCGCCCGGTAACATGCCACCGCTGACAAGGCCAGGGGTGAAAACACATACTGGTACAACAGGGCATGAACTAAAAAATCGAGCAACTCGGCAGGAAGCCATATCTCCCCTTTGCCGATCTGGTTTTGACGAAGGGTACCGTCGCCAAGAAGCGTCGTCTCTGAGGAAAAATAGTAGAACAAAAAAAGAAAAATCAGAGACACAATAACCTGAAAAAATATTCTGTAAGTTTTTTGTGCGCTTATTTTTTTTGACAAAGACAGACTAATCTTGGTTAATGGCAGAGATATTATCGGAAGGAACATGACGGCCACGGCAAACAGAAAAAGCCAACGGACATACAACGGAAAAAATTTAAGAAAATTGAAACCCCAGAAATATTCAAAATCCCCCAGGCTGGCGATTATAAAGAGAAAGAACAATATCAGGGCCGGGATAAGAAAATAAACCTCGTAACCTTTCTTTTTCCCTGACTTACTCATCCGTCACGGCACAATCAAAGATTAAATAAAACCATACACAGGTCTGAACATTAAAAAAACCCCGGGTAGAACTCACAGGTCTCTAACCGGGGATAAGGCTTTTTTATCGGGTTTGAAGTTTCTCTTCTTCGGGGATGGTTTCGGCCTGGATACCTTTCATGGCCTCTCCCAGGGCATGCGAATTCTCGGCGATAATAGCATAATCCTGATAATGGGTAGTGGCGTTGACAATCGCCCTGGCTCTCTTTTCGGGATTGGCCGATTTGAAAATACCCGAACCTACAAAAACAGCCTCCGCGCCCAGATGCATACACAGGGCGGCATCGGCCGGAGTGGCAATTCCCCCGGCGGCAAAATTGGGAACCGGGAGTTTCCCTTTTTCAGCTACCACCCGGACAAGGTCGATTGAAACCTGGTATTCTTTGGCCAGGCCATAGTGTTCCTCGGGACTCATAACCGTCAGCGCTTTCATGACCGAAGTAATCTCCCTCAAATGTTTCACCGCCTGGGAGACATCGCCCGTGCCGGCTTCGCCTTTAGTACGAATCATGGCCGCTCCCTCGGAGATACGCCTCAAGGCTTCACCCAGATTACGACAACCGCAGACAAAAGGCACTTTGAAAGACCACTTGTCGATATGATACTTATTATCGGCCGGGGTAAGAACCTCGGATTCATCAATGAAATCGACTTCCATCGCTTCCAGAACCCGGGCCTCGATAAAATGACCGATGCGGCATTTGGCCATCACCGGGATGGTTACCGAACGTTTGATTTTCTCGATAACATCAAGGTCGGCCATGCGAGCCACCCCGCCTTCGGCGCGGATATCCGAGGGAACTCTTTCCAGAGCCATCACGGCGGCGGCCCCGGCCTGTTCGGCAATTTTAGCCTGTTCCGCCGAGGTGACATCCATTATCACCCCGCCTTTAAGCATTTCCGCCAGCCCGACTTTAACCTTATAATCTTTATCCTCATAGTACTTCATTTTACACCTCGGTTTTGATTGTCGGATTTCCCGCCCCGGGCTTCTTTACACATCAATACGATAAATCAAAGCCCAAAAAAGCGAAAAATTATTATATATTAAATTTCGCCAGGCTTATTTTTATTAAGCCTGCCATATAATAATATAATACAATCCCGCCGAATTGCACAACCCCCAAAGTAGCCCCCGGTTAACTTAAAGTCTGAAAATGTAAAAGGCAGAAAATAAGCAGGTCTTTAAATAAGCAAATTACGGTGGTAAAAGAGCTTTACCTGCTGATTCGAAATAATCTGCCCGGAGAAGGTTACTTCTTCCCGGTTCTGTACTTGTTGAAACTATGCTTGGCCAAAGCCTGTTTTATTTTTTTCTCCTGTCCCAGCCAGAATTCCCGGAACTGGCAGGTTTCATACGACTCACATCCGCAGTTCGGACCTTCCGTACACAGATTTATATGCAAAGGTCCTTCGATTGCCTCGATAACGTTCAAAAAGGAAATGTCACGCGGATTCTTGGATAACCGATAACCTCCGGTAACCCCCTGATAGGATACCAGCACCCCGTTGCGAGTCAGGTCTTTGAGAATTTTGGCTAAAAACTCCCGAGGTATCGCTTCTGCCTGGGCGATGGTATTAATGGAGCCGAGTTTTCCCTTGGGCAGTGACGACAGATATCGCACGGCTCTGAGAGCATAATCGGCCTTTCTGGATAATTGCATACAGAACCCCTGTTAAAGATGATTGTTTAAAATAGAAATGTATTTCTATTTTTCCACTTTTTTATACGGCTAAATAATAAAAAATGATTGCCTTTGTCTATACTTTTTTAGCGTTCTATCTTTCACGGTGAACATTTAAAAAAGATTACCTACTCTTAGTTATTAAACCATATACTATTTCAAAAGTTCCCATTTAATCCACATTAAAAATGACATAAAAACTGCCTGCAACCGGCCGATAATTAAAGAAAAACGGCTTAAAATTGCTTCAGATTAAAAAAATGACCAAAAACAGACAAAACGGCGGTTACACTTTAATAGAAATCGTGGTGGTTATTGTCATTATCGGGATTCTCAGTTCGCTTACCTTTAAATCCCTGCGCACCACCGGTGATATAGCCCGGACTGAGGAAACCCGTAAGGAACTGGACCGCCTGGCCGGGGCAATTATCGGGCAACCGGAAATAAATAATTCCGGTTCCCGCAATAATTACGGTTATCTGGGCGATATCGGAGCTTTACCACACAATCTCGAGGCGCTGTTTCAAAATCCGGGCGGATTGGCCACCTGGCGTGGTCCTTATATCCGCGATGATTTTTATTCCGACAGTACCAGCCGTAATTTTAAAAAGGACGCCTGGGGTGTTAATTATATTTATTCCGGCGGTCTTACCCTGTCTTCTACCGGTGGGGGAACGCCGCTTACCCGTCAAATCGCACCCTCGCTTGATGACCTCCTTTACAACAAAGTAGTCGTGGTGGTTACCGATTTAAACAACACACCCCCTGGAACGGTTTTCAAAGACTCTGTAAGATTTGTTCTGAGATGCCCCGACGGTTACGGTTCCTACAGGTTTTTAAATCGCAACCCCGATTTCAACGGAATGGCGGTATTTGATTCCATCCCTATCGGTCTGCATGAACTACGGCTGGTCTACCAGCCGGATAAGGATACTCTTCTCCGCCGGATAAATGTCGATATCGGGTCGGATTCGTACCTTCAGATGAATCTTTTCAAAGACGTCTGGTGAATTATGTCAACTATTTGTCGAAAAGAACAGGGTTTCAGCCTTATCGAGCTGACGGTTATCATGGTCGTTATCGGCATCATGCTGGCGGTGGCCATGAAATCGATGACCACCGTAACCGAAGATATCCGCCGGACGAAAACACTGCAGGAGATGGAATCACTGGCAAAAGGGATTACAGGTAACCCGGATATCACAGCCGGCGGTCTCCGTTCGGATTTCGGATATATCGGTGATATCGGAGCCTTTCCTCCCGGCTTGCAGGCTCTGGTAACCAATCCGGGTTACAGTACCTGGCACGGTCCATATTTACCTGCCGGATTTGTTCAAGACACCGACGGCTACCGCCTTGACGAATGGGGACAACCTTATGTTTATGACGGCGGGCTGTATATTACTTCCACCGGAAGCGGCGCCAATCTTACCAAGAAACTGGCCGACAACGCTTCGGATTATCTTTTAAATACATACCGAGCCCGTTTACATGATGCCGCTGACAATCCGCCCGGCGTAATTTATCGTGATTCGGTCGCTGTCAGGATTACCATCCCCGACGGTTCCGGGATGACAACCACCAAAAACTATCCGGTTGATTCCGCGGGGTTATTCACACTGGATTCTCTTCCGGTCGGGAAACATCCCCTGCGTATGATATACACACCCCGGGTTGACACGCTTTTACGTTATATTACCGTCCTTCCCCGTCATAAAAGTCAGCCCCTTCCGGTTTTTCAATTCGCCGCCGCTTATTTTTCCGGTGATACCGGAACCGTTTACGACAGTGTCCTGACAAAAATAAGCGGCTCTGATTCCATTTACAGCGGTTTTTGCAATAACATCTCCCTGTGGATTCAAAACAACACCGGTGCGAGTGTTACCATAAATTCCTTAAAACTGACCTGGTCCGGTCCGACCGCCTATTATCGCTATGTTATCTGGGACGGGACTACGGTATTCAACCGTAACAATCCCAAAGCCGCCTCGGGTGAGACGGTCTTTTTCTCCTCCGGGCAAACTATTGCCCAGGGGGAAAGTTTGAAAATACAAATCGAGGATTTCCGCAACCAGCCGAACGGCGGTTCACGAGTCAATATGCACAATACTGACTTTACCCTGGAACTTTCCGACGGGTCAACCTTGACCGTTATAGTGGGGAGTTGTCCATGAGAGGATTTCAAAGCTCCAAAGGATTCACCCTGGTGGAAGTCGTTATGGTCATTGTTATTGCCGGTATCCTGGCTACTATAGCTTTCCAGGCCGGGTCAAATGTTTACGATACGGCCAGGGTCGAGGAAACCAGGCAGGAACTTGACGCCCTGGCTTTTGCCATTACCGGCAATCCGGCTTTAAACAACGATGGCGTGCGTTCGGATTTTGGTTATGTGGGCGATATCGGAGCTATGCCGCCCAGCCTTGACGCCCTGGTGCAAAATCCCGGTGGTTACAGTACCTGGAGGGGTCCGTATTTCCAGAATCGTTTTTCCCGGATAACCGATGATTATAAAACCGATGCCTGGGGTAAGACCTATCTTTACAATGGCGTTACTATTTCCAGTCAGGGTAAAATAGTCGGGGGCGGCTGCAGCGGCCCGGTGACTTCCGGTGACATTATCCGACGAATATGCAATTCCACCAGTGACCTTCTTCTCAACCGGGTCAGCGGTACGGTTTTCGACCGCCACGGCACACCGCCGGGGTATGCTTTCCGGGACTCCCTGCGCGTGGTTCTGTCTGTTCCCGACGGCGCCGGTAATTTTACCCGGCGCACTGTTCTGGTAAACTCCGGTGGTCATTTCTCCTTCGATTCGGTTTCCATCGGCAATCATGACCTG
>JAQUSF010000125.1 GCA_028715215.1 Candidatus Zixiibacteriota bacterium | reverse complement strand
AACCAGCGTCAGTATCATGAATATTCTTTTCATAGTTAACCTGACTCCCACACAATAAAATACCTTCAATTTAATATATTTTCCATCTGTCTTATTCTAAAACGATCCGATCCAGTCCTCAATTAAAAATTGAACCCGCCCGATAAGCAATGACACCCTGCCCATCACCGTGTAACCAAAATGAGCCCCGAAAGAAATCATAATAAACCAGATCCCCACCCGGGCGGTTGCCCCCAGAAAGCCCTTGTGTTCTTTGGAAAAATAGAAATAAATTAAAGTCGAAATCACCCCGATTACGACAATAACGGCCAGAAACGAGGCTCCCGGACCCGTACTGTTTACCAGAGGCAACATGGTTTTTTGCATCTGAGGCAGCACCAGACCATGAAGCTGCGTAATCAAGAACACCCCGGCGGTGGAACCCATTACAAAAGCCAGGGCAATACGGGAAATCCACGAATATTTAGGCCATAAACGGGTGAACATCATCAGTCCGAAAAGGCCGGGAATAAACAACCACCATTTCGGGTTGTCCGCCCGGGTCATGGGTTCCCATAGCTGCTGAAGGATAATCGCTTTCCAGTACAAGCCGATATAATAACCGGCCGACAAGCCGGCAAATACCGACTCCACCAGATGATAAATCGGGTTATCTTTATAAAGAAAAGACAAAATAGCCAGCGTTATGAAGGCTTCCAGCCACAGTTGAAAAATTTCCACGCCGCTCATACGTTCTTGCCCTTTTGGTGAAGATTGACAAAATAACCGACATTTCCCGCGATTACCAAAGCGATAATCAACAGGTGCAGCAGGGACTGAGCGTCCATCCCGGACGTTGCCCGGGCCGGCCTGCCAAGCAATTTCTCGTACTCGGCGGCTCCTTTCATCCCGCCCAGAAGGCCGGTCATCTGACCCGCACTCACAAAAGCATAAAACTTGGGAGCCATCACCGCGGTCACCCCGCAGCCCACCGGGATGCCATAAAGAGCGTTGACGATGGAAATCCAGTAATCCACGATGCCGTTGTCGGACACCACATAAATAAAAGCCATATCGTCATAATTCTTAACGTTATCCATCAAGGGCAATTTTCTCAGCGGCGTACCGGTGTTATCGGTGGGGTAAATGGCTTCTATCGACGAACCCAGGCCTTTCAAAACCGCCACGTAATTGGCTTTGTAGCCCAGGTTGACATAATCGACCCCATAGACTTTTCCGTATTGCGCCGCCAGCTCCCGGGTGACCTGCTCGGCCATCGATGGTCCGCCCAGCGGCACGGTTGTCATCGTAACTACCCGGATATTTTTCCGGAACAAATGATGCAGGGCTATCCGTGACATCGGCTCGGTCTCAGCTATGGTTGACGGGTAATAATCGAAAGTCAGCAGGACGACCGAGTTTTCAGGGAGACTGTCAACCGCCTCGAATAGCTGCTGGCTTTCCGGCGTGATGTAAACCGGGAATTTGACGGGTAGGATAAACGGTATAATCACCGATAGGGCTACCAGCAGATAAATCCAGCGGCGGTCAATTGCCTCAAACTTGCTCCAGATACTCATCACTGTTTCCCCATATAGGTTCGTTCAATGCCGAGAATAATCCGAAGCGACATCGAAGCGGCTCCCAGGGCGGCGCCGATAATAATACCGCGCTGAACCGCCATATTGACACCGTTCATGACATAAGTATTGATCCAATCCGGAAAGTCGGGATTGATTGAGCGCAACAGAGCTTCGCCCATCGGCACCCGCCAGAGCATTACCACGGTTGCCGTTAAAAGAAGGATGGTCGCTTCCGCTGACCGGGCGCGGAAAGCGCGATAAGCCGCCGAGGCGATATAAAAAGCCAGCATTCCAAACATGGTCGCCATCATCGGCTTATCCAGGCGTTGAAACAACCAGTCATATATGGAACCCTCGGCATCACCAAAAAGCGGCGACCACGAAGCCGGTAAAAGAGAAGGCAATGCCATCACAAAAACCGAAACCAGGGTCAGAAGATTATATACCCAGCCCTTTTTCAACCTTCGTACGGCATTGTAATTAACCCGGGTAATGGAAACCGCCCCCAGAAAAAGTGTAAAACCACCGATAATCGTTACCCATACCAGGAGCTCCGGCTCAATCCGTCCGATGACCGTTTCTTCGGGCCGGAAAAAGATGGACACCGCCAGCACCAGCCCTGACAGAAAAGCTATTATTACAGGAATGGTGGTTCTCATTCCATCAGGCCATCTCAAAAAGTTTATAATACCAGTCCCCGATATCTAAACTGACCAGGATGACCCCGACCAGAATCAAGAGGACAATAATAATCTTAATAAAATCCTGGCCCTTGAGCCCGCCCAGCATGAGAGGCTCTTTGGACAGGTACGACGAAGCAGCATAAAGTTCTTCACCCATCAGGGTGTAATCGCAGGCGGCGATGAAAAACGGCAACTGTTCGGGGCGGGCGGTTCCGGCTATCTGAATGGCTCCGGCGGCATTGCCGGTTTCGGCCAGAAGCAGCGATTCGGCGAAAAAAGCCCCCATAAAAATATTGGCAGCGGGACGTTCGCGCATCATGAGCCCGTTGACCGCCGAAGTGAAAGCCATCTGTTCACCGGCGACATAGCGAACGATATCTTTATTATAAGCGTCCTGCTTGCCCAGTTCGTTATAAGCCTGTTCCACCACCTCCTGCCCGGCCGCCAGAACCAGCGGGTAGCGAACCGGTACCAGCAGCGGCGTTTCGTATTGAGCGGTGATACGCGCCACCCGACCCAGGATGGAAATAGCCGCAATGGTTTCAATATCATCCAATTCCTGCAATCCAGGAATAAAAAGTACCGCTTTTCCCATCTCGGTAGCCCGGCCGACGGCTTCCTCGACGGCATCGATGCCGGGTATTTTCCGTACGAATAGAGGCCGCCCCTGCCGGGCCCAGCGCGTGTAAAGCAAAACCGCCGCGGAAAAAACCACGACTATGACCAGGGCGTTAAGGCGCTCGTAACGAAAAGCCGATCCGGTCGTATCGTCGGCCGTCACCGATCCTGGAAATGACAATAAAAAAAACAAAAGGACGTTAATAAGGACGGGTATTTTTTTTGACTTCTTCTTCAAAGCTATGGATAAGGATTCCGCCAAATTCATCATTCACTAAATCTAACTTCCCTTTTATCAGGGAAAAAGGCTAACCAAGCTGGCCATTAAAGCTTGTCACCAGATTCTCGATTCTTTCACTGTCCCAACCTTCCTGCCGGGCCAGCTCTTCCAGGGTCCCCCAGAAGGGTTCTCCGCAGACCACACAGGGCAGGTGATTATTGATTAAGAAACGAACCGCCTGAGGGTACGTCCTTATTAGATCTTCTATCAGAATGTCCTTTTTTATACCCACCGCCGAACCTACAGGTTTCCATCGAGCAGAGCTTTTTTTAGCGATTCAATCAACGCCACCGGGGTCGGGTCGACACCGTTCAGGATAGCCAGGTAATAGGAAGTAAAGTCACCAAGCTGAATCAGGCTGAACATCCGTTCCAGCGGACTATCACCCATGGAATGAATATCAACCACCTCGACTTCCAGCCGCTCAATCACATCCTTGACTATATTCATCCGCTTGCGCACCTTGGCATGGTCATCCATATCCCGCAGCATTACCACCATGAGATGAGCGGCATGGGCCTTTATAGGTTCCGACCAGCCGACCAGTTCGTTATGGCAGACTTCCGGGAACAGGTTTGAAAAAGCCATATTCTTGCTGTTTTCACAAATCTGGCCTTTCCATCTTAATGCCACTACGCCCGTCCAACCGGGGCCGCCATAGATAACAGCTATTTTCCCGTGCATCCGCTGAGCCATCCGCTTGGCCGGGTTGCTTAAAGCCGGGGTATCCTCGATATATTTTTCCCGAAGTTCCTTCAGGCGACGGATAGCTATCTCGACATCCTTCTGGACACCCTTGATCAGTCCGATTTTTTCCAAAAATATTAATATCGGCACGAACGAGTATCCCAGAGCCGCCCGCGGCTGAAGACCGGGGGGCAGCAGGACCAGGGGAATATCGTTCAAGTCGGCGACATCCTTGAGAAGGCCGCCGGTAGAAAGTGCGGCTATCATGGCTTTACGCTGCAGGGCGTCGTCCAGCGCCGACAAGGTTTCCTCGGTGTTGCCGCTGTACGATGAGGCTATCACCAGGGTCTCGTCATCGACATATTCCGGCAAATTATAATCACGGCAAATCTGGAACGGGACCAGCAGCCTTGAATTGAGATAAGCCCGGACCAGGTCGCCGCCGATAGCCGAACCGCCCATGCCGATAACGATAATATTTTTCACATCCGGGAAATCGTCGGGGGTAACCTCCCAGGCCAGAGCGGTTTTCAAAGCCGCTTCCATTTGTTCCGGAAAATCAAAAATCCGGTTATACATGTTATCCGGGTCAAGCGACCGGATCTGTTCGATATCATCAAGGATATTCAAATGCGTATTTTTCATGAGCTTCTATTTCTTCTCCAATGCAACAATAAAACTCTGTAATTTTCGCGTCACCGACGCCGCCGTCCGGCTGGACAGCACCGACACCGCCAGATGGTAAACAAGGTTGGAATCTATTTTCCGTATCAGACGGCATATATCGGTTATCTTCGTAGGATTCATGGATAGATTTTTCACCCCCATACCGATGAACAAAGGTAAAGCCTGCTTGTCACCGGCCATCTCACCGCACACCGAAACTTCAATGTCGTTTCTCATACAAGCATCAACCGTCATCTTTATCAGTTGCAGGACCGAGGGGTGGTACGAGTTGTACAATCCGGCAACCCGGCTGTTGTTACGGTCGGTTGACATCGTGTACTGCGTGAGGTCGTTGGTGCCGATGGAAATAAAATCAACTTTCTGAGCCAGTTGGTCAGCGGTCAACGCCGCCGACGGTACTTCCACCATAACCCCGATTTTTATCTGGCTGTCAAAGGGTATAGCTTCGCGCCGCAGGTCGAACATAACCTGGGAAATCAGTTTCTTGGCTTTTTCCAGCTCGGTGATATCGGATATCATCGGTAACATGATGCGCAGGTTCTTCAACACCGAAGCCCGGAGGATAGCTTTTATCTGGGTTTTGAATACGTCGGTCATATCCAGCATCGACCGGATGCCCCGCCAGCCCAGCGCCGGGTTATCCTCCGCCACGCTATTGTCATTATTCCGGAACTTGTCCGAACCAAGGTCAAAAGTCCGTAAAATTACGTAGGACTTGGAAAAACGCTCGGCGATGCTGCGATAATACTCATACTGCGATTTTTCGTCTGGAAAATCTTCCCTTTCCAGGTAAAGAAACTCCGTCCGGTACAAACCCACCGGTATATTTTTTGAAGATAAAATGTCATCCACCGGCCCGGGGAGTTCCAGGTTGGCCGCCACGTTTATCGCCACACCGTCGGAGGTCAGAGGGGGAATCTGCTGAAGTTTCTTTATCCGGGAGATTGTCACCGGTCCCTGGCGACGCCGCCGGCGCTGGTACTTCACCCAGTCCTTTTCATTAGGATTGATAATCACCAGCCCATTGGTACCGTCGATGATAATCCGGCAATCATTAGGCACTCTTGTCCAAACCCGGTCGGCCAGGACCATAGGAATCAGCAGCGACCGGGCAATAAGCGCCATGTGGGAGTTGCGCCCGCCTTCACCAATCAGGAAACCGGTTATCTTGCGGTTGCGGTAAGCAAGCACCTCACCGGGAGTGAACGACTTCCCGACCAGAATAGTATCAGCTGGAAACTTTACTTCCGGCTTCTTGTGGGAACCGCCAAGATTGGCCAGGACTTTATTAGCCACAGCTTCAATATCCTGCACCATTTGCCGCAAATAGGCGTCTTCCGACTTTTTTAAAGGCGTGGTGGTTTTTTTTACCAGAGAGTTGTAAATAAAGCCGGCATTACGTTTTTCGCTTGCAATCTGCTCTTTGACCTGTTTTAAAAACTCGTAATCGCCGGCGATAAGTAGTTGGGCGTCAAATATTTTCGCCACCGGCCCACCCATTTTTCGCCCGGCGGTGTCTCTTATCTGGCGAAGTTCCTCGATGGTCTTGGCAACAGCTTTATCAAGCCTTTTTATCTCATTGTCCAGCTGTGAGGCAGGAACCGCCACTTCGGCTACTTTTATATCACCCGGCAGAATTACCCGGGTACGACCCATGACTATCCCCGAGGATATCGGAGCTCCTTTCACAACCTTTCTTTTTATATAACCTTCGTTCATATTGAGACCATAATAAGTAAACTTAGGGTTGAAAAACAAGCGGAATAATTATCATTCATCAACTCCTTCACTAAAACCGGAAGCGATAACCATAAGAAGCGCTTCCATAGCCGCCCCCTCGTCAGGTCCCTCGACTTCAATTACCAGTTGCGAGCCTTGCTCGGCCGCCAGCATCATCACCCCCATAATTGACTTGCCGTTGACCCTGAGGTCGCCCTTGCTGTAAAAAACCTCGGCTTCGAATTTTGTCGCCGTGGAAACCAGTTGTGCCGCCGGACGCGCATGTAAACCCAGTTTGTTGACAATCGTTGCTGTCTTTTTAATCATAGCGGTTACTCTGATAAGATAAATCTTTTCCCTGAAATTTCCTGAACCATTCCTTTTAATTCCAGGGCCAGTAAAAATTCCATCAAAGCCGATGCCTGCATACCGCTCGCCCGGGTCAGCTGGTCTATCTGCATAGGCCCGGAAGATAACAATGAGATGATTTCTTTTTCCGACTCTGTAACATCAGGCTGAACCTTAAATTTCTTCGCAGAAACTTCACTTTTCAAACGGGGTAACTGCCTGAAAATATCCTCAGCCTCGGTAACCGGGGTAGCACCGTTTTTAAGCAGGTTATTGGTTCCCAGGCTCCTTTCCGAATCCGGCCAGCCCGGAACGGCAAACAGTTCCCGGCCCTGCTCCAGTGCCAATTCGGCCGTGATTAAAGCACCGGATTTCCTGCCGGCTTCAACCACCACTACACCTTCCGACAGACCGGAAATAATTCGATTGCGCTCCGGAAAGAACGCCGGGTTGGGTTTGGTGTCGGGAAAATATTCCGAGTAAATACAGCCCTGCCGACTGATTTTCTGGGCCAGTTTTTTATTCCCCGGCGGATAAACAATTTCGAGGGAGGTTCCCCATACAGCTACCGTTTTACCACCGCCTTCAAGAGCACCTTTGTGAGCCGCCGCATCAATACCGTCCGCCATACCCGAAACTATCACCAAACCGGCTTCGACCAGCCGGGTAGCCAAATTATAGGCGAACAACTTTCCTATATCCGAAGCATGCCGCGTCCCCACAATGGCCAGCATCTTCTCATCCGCCCCCATCGGATCCCCCATCCTGAAAAGCAACGGCGGTTTTTCGGCGATATTATCCAGATGCTTCGGAAACTCAGGATGACCCGAATACAATACGGCCCAACCCAGCTGTATGATGCGGGCGGCAATCTGGCGGGCTTTTTCCCGGTCGTATTCGTTTTTAATCGAAACTGCAATAGTGTGGCTTATTTCCGGAACAGCTTCAAGTTCCGTCACTGATGCTCCCAGAACCGCCGCAGGGGTTTTAAACCTGTTCACCAGCCGCCAATAACGACCCCGACCTACCCCCGGCACATTCAACAGGGCGATGGTATCAATCAGTTGTTCTTTTTGCTCGTTGTTGGTCAAGTTTCTGCTCTATCTCATTAAGAAACTGCTCGGCGCCTTTACCCGTTACCGCCGAAAGACAAATATAATCCTTTGGCCATTCGGCGGAAACTTCTTTTAAATCACTTTCTGAAACCGTATCAACTTTGGTAACCACTACCAGGGACGGCCGTTTCAACAGCGTTGGGTCAAAATCAGACAACTCTTTTTTTAAAACGGCAAGGGTACTTATAATATCTCTATCGTTTATATCAATTACATAAACCAGCAGCTCGGTTCTTTGAATATGTTTCAGAAACTGGATACCCAGACCTTTACCTTCCGAAGCCCCTTTTATCAGGCCAGGGATATCCGCCATTACACATGATTTAAACTCCCTTAACCGGACAATGCCGAGGTTGGGAACTAAAGTCGTAAAGGGATAATCGGCTATTTTCGGGCGAGCCGCCGAGAAGGTGGCCAGAATAGTCGATTTACCGGCGTTGGGCA
>JAQUSF010000124.1 GCA_028715215.1 Candidatus Zixiibacteriota bacterium | reverse complement strand
ATAGCAAAATCCACCAGGTCGCGGGTAAAACCGTTTTCTTCCATGAAAGGGTCTATTAAATGGTTGTGGATGGCACTAATAAAACAATCATAGGTTTTTTCGTTTTTTTCCATACCCTGATTAAAGCAAGGATAATGCCGGTCTTACCAGCTTCCCGTGCAGCTGTTCAACCACTTTCCGGTCAAGGAGTTATGACATTAACCTGACCTGAAGGTACAAAAAATGCGAAATTAAATTATGAAAAAATGAAATTGTTTACTTCGTCAGTCAATCGATTGAACCAGAATTTCTTTTAATTCCGGGCGGGCTTCGAAATATTTACCGGAAGCTTCGGCATAGAGCTCGCCTTTCTCATCAAAAGCCAGACCCTCGGTAAAAAAAAGTCTTCCTCGCTGGTTAAGAATTTTACCCACCAGCCTGATTTTATCACCGGTCCTGACCGGTTTGACAAACTTAACCGTGAATTCAGCCGTAACCGCATAAATATCTTTAGCCAGAATAGCTTTAATCATAACCTCATCCAGAAGGGTCGATAATATGCCTCCGTGAAAAATACCGCGATAGCCCTCGTAAATGTCATCGGCGATGACCTCGGTCACAGCCCGGTCGTCATCATAGAAAAACCGGGCTTTCAAACCACAGGAATTTTTTTCACCACAGACAAAACACCCGCTGTATTTCATTATTTCTTTCATGATCAAAGATATACTTTACCCGGAAACAGTTGTCAACCCTGTAACAAAAAAAACCCGACCGGTGGTCGGGCTTAAAATCCGAGGGTCGGCGACTATTGATTAAAATTACAGAAATCACAGGTATAATCGCCGGAACGGGCACCCTGCGTCACCACGACTTCGGCAACACCATTTTCAAAGGAAAAATTAAAAATCCAGTTGGAAACATCATACTGGCCTTCGGTGAACTCATAATTAAGCTCGACATTACAGGTTACGGTACCGCTGTAAGGACAGCCGAAGTTATTATCGCCTTTAATATTTTCCGTTTTCAGGTTGGAAATGGTCGTCTGAATCTCGTAATTACGGCGGGCGGTATTATAATCGTCGACGGTTTTTGAAGCAACCTGGAGATTGGTCGAGCCGCTCACCGTGACCGTATCCGTATCGACATTATAAAACGTAATGTCGCCGTAGTTAACGTAATTACAGAAAGACGCACTGGTATCCAGGATTTCATAATTCCAGTTGTGCCGGATATTCATGACATCGGCATTTTTAGGAGAATCCTGGAAAAGACCGTTTTTGATAAAACGGATGGAATCAAGGGTAACATTGCTGTAACCGGCACCGAGGTCAATATCAGAGTTATAAACCAGATACCAGTAATCGGATACGACCACCGAATCCGGTTCGACCGCAGTATAAATTACCCGCGAGGTAGCGGTGTCACGCATGACGTCGTTACCGATATAATTGATGTTCAAGCCGGTGTTAAATACCGACAGGGTGGAATCGATAAAGGCATTGACCTGCTGCATCGTCTCATTGTACTGACTGTGAATAATCGAAGTACTGCCGGTCGTGGCAGTCTTATTATCCGAACAACCACCCAGCAGTATGCCGAAAACAGCCAGAAGGGTAAGCCCCCCGGTAAAGATTAATTTGGAAGAACGCATCAGAGCGACTCCTTTCTTATGTTCTTCGCCGCGGGTCTTATCTTCAGCTGAAAGTTATTTCAAGAGGAAGGTCATGATGGCTTTTTGAATATGCAGCCGGTTTTCCGCTTCATCAAAGACCACCGAATGGGGACCGTCGATAACCTCATCGGTTATTTCCCTTCCACGTTCCGCGGGTAAACAGTGCATAACAATAACCTCAGGATCAGCCCATGCCAGCAAAGAACTATTTACTTGATATTTACTTAACTTCTTTTCTTTCTCCTCTGCCAGATGTTTCTGGCCCATGGAGGCCCAAACATCCGTATAGATAACATCGGCAGCGGTGACAGCTTCTTTAGGATCGGCCGTCAGTAAAATTTTGCTGTCGGGGTTGCGGCGGGCTTTATGTAAAATGGCTTCGTTTGGCAAGGTATCCTCAGCAGTGCCGATCCGCAAATCCAGGGGAATCAGCGAGGCCAGGTTAAGCCAGCTGTTGGTAATGTTGTTACCATCGCCCAGATAGGCTATTTTATAACGGTCTTTAGGCGGCTGATGCTCCAGAACCGTAAAATAATCACCCAGAATCTGACAGGGGTGAACCAGGTCGGTTAATCCGTTTACCACTGGTACCGAGGCATGTTGAGCCAGCTGTTCAACATCGGAATGGGCGAATGTACGTATCATTATCATCCCGACATAGCGCGACAGGACCCGGGCGGCATCGGCAATGGATTCCCGCTGACCCAGTTTAATTTCGTTGTCGGTAATATACAAAGCGTGACCGCCCAGTTCGAAAATGCCTACTTCAAAGGAAACCCGGGTGCGCAGCGAGGGTTTGGTAAAAATACAGGCCACCGCCTTACCCTCCAGGGGACGAGGGGCAATCTTTTTCTGTTTCATCTTCTTACACAGGTCAAAGATTTCCTGAATTTCAGCCGCTTTCAGGTCGGTAATCTGACACAGGGAACGAGGCATATTTTCTCCTATCTTTTTAAATAAGGGACTAAAATTTCGTAGAATTATACTTATTTAACCCGTAAAGTCAAGCTGCCTGTGCAATCCTTGAACAGCAATATTGCTAAACATTAAACTTGCCAATTGGAACACCGGAGCCAATATTACGTATTGATAGATAAAGGAATAACAAAAAGGACCGGAAGATACATTAATGACGAATAAAAAAGTCCCGATTTTTGGCCTCATCTTAGTTATCCTCGGGATAATTTTTATTTTAAATACTCTGGATATACTATTCTTTTCTTTTGGTGATTTTATAAGGTTTGCTCTGCCCCTTTTCTTTATTGGACTTGGTGTCTGGCTGATAATTCGTAAAAAACGTGAAGAACACCTTTTCCATTCCGAAATGCATTTTCATCAGCAGACCCGACCGCCCGGGAGTCCCGGTTTCCCGCCTCGTGACGAAGTTCACCCCGGTTCGGCTGCGAACTTCACACCGCCGCCTCCGCCGCCGGCCGGCGGTAAAAGTGATTTCGGTCGGGAACGAGTCTCCGCTGCCCCTGAAATGGAACCCGGTCGCCTGAAATACAGCAAGACCATAGGTGACCTCTACATCGATTGTAACGGTACCAGGCTGCAGAATATTGTCGTTTCAATGGGGGTGGGCGATACCGAGATAAAACTCCATGGCGGTATCCTTGACCCCGGTCTTAACCGCATGATCATCACCGGTTTTGTGGGTGATATCCGCATCATGGTACCTGCCGACATGCCTGTATTTGTTCATAGTTCCTGTCTTATCGGCGACATTCAACTTTTCAGCAACACCACCTCCGGTTTCAGCAATGACCTCGACGGTCAGACCGCCAACTATAATACCAGCGAAAACAAGCTCTATATCGCCATCAGTCATTTTATCGGCGACATCAGGGTTTTTAAAGTCTGAACGCGTGCCACCGTATCTTAAATAACAACCATCCTTATAAAATATACCGGCTGAGGTCCTCATTTTCGACGATTTTGGAGAGTTTGCTTTCCACCATCCGCGGGGTAATATTGATTTTTTTATTGTCAACCGGTGGTTCGAAGAGAATATCCTCAAGCAGAGTGGTCATAATGGTGTGCAGACGTCGGGCGCCGATATTCTCCGCCTGAGTATTTACCTTCTCCGCTATTTCGGCTATTTTCTTGACGGCTCCCGGTGTAAAGGTCAAATCCACGCCTTCGGTTTTTAACAACGCCTTATACTGCTTGACCAGGGCAACCTTGGGCTCCGTTAATATACGCTCAAAATCGGCGGCGGTTAAAGAGTCCAGCTCCACCCGGATAGGGAAGCGGCCCTGAAGTTCGGGGATCAGGTCAGACGGTTTGGAAGCATGAAACGCCCCGGCGGCTATAAACAAAACATGGTCGGTATGGATCATGCCGTACTTGGTCATCACCCCGGAACCTTCCACTATGGGCAGGATATCGCGCTGCACCCCTTCCCGGGAAACATCCGGGCCTGTCCGGTTGTCACTGCCGACGATTTTATCGATTTCATCAATAAAAATAATCCCCGCTTCCCGGACCCGCTCCATCGCCTCGGTTATAACCTCATCCATATTAACCAGTTTTTCCAGTTCTTCATTCATGATAAACTTGCGGGCTTCCCGGACCGTCATTTTACGCCGCCGGGTTTTCTTGGGCATCAGGCCGGAGAACATCTCCTGAAAATTGACCCCCAGCTCTTCCATTCCCATCGGGGAGAATATTTCCACCACCGGGAACTGCGATTGCGGCGTATCGAGCTCAACTTCCCTCTCCTCCAGCTCGCCCGCCAGCAGTTTCTGTTTGAATTTTGTACGGGTGGTGGAAAGCGGCTCGGACTCCATTTCATCAAAACCAATTTTTTCACTTTTTGGTTTAGGCCCGAGTAACAGGTCAAGGAGTCTGTCAATGGTATTCTGAGAAGCTTTTTCACTGAGGACCCGGGATTTTTCCATTTTCAGCATGTTGACGGCTATATCCACCAGGTCCCGCACCATCGATTCCACGTCCCGCCCGACATAACCCACCTCGGTAAACTTGGAGGCTTCCACCTTGATAAACGGCGCCCGGGCCATATCCGCCAGACGGCGGGCGATTTCCGTTTTACCCACTCCGGTAGGACCGATCATGATGATGTTATTGGGCATAATTTCCCCACGGAGTTCTTCCGGGGCATGCTGGCGACGCCAGCGGTTACGCAGGGCAATTGCCACCGATTTCTTGGCGTTTTCCTGACCAATTATATATTTATCCAGATGTTCGACGATTTCACGGGGGGTCGGGTAGTTGTTATTATTCATTTTATGGTTTCCACCTTGATGTTATTATTGGTATAAATACAAATATCCGCGGCAATTTCCAGAGCTTTCTGAGCGATTTTATCCGCCGTCATTTTAGGATTGGCGTAAATTAAAGCCCTGGCGGCCGCCAGCGCATACGCGCCCCCGGAACCGACAGCGACAATTCCGTCATCCGGCTCCACGACGTCGCCGTTGCCGCTGATTAAGAAAATATTTTTATTGTCCGTGACGGCAATGACGGCTTCGAGTCTCTGCAGGGTTTTATCAGTCCGCCATTCTTTGGCGAGTTCGACCGAAGCCCGGGGAAGATTGCCGGAATATTCATCGATTTTTTTTTCGAAAAGTTCGAACAGCGCCAGGGCATCAGCGGCCGTGCCGGCAAAACCGGCCAGGATGCCGCCTTCACGCATAGTCCGTATTTTAACCGCTTTGGATTTAATTACGGTATCATCGAAGGTCACCTGACCGTCACCGGCCATGGCGGCCTTGCCGTTATGAATCAGGCCGATGATCGTGGTAGCTTGTAGTTTCATTTGCACCTCTTTATTTTTTCAAGCCCGACCGGGGGTGGGCTTTTTGATATACCTTTTTCATTACTTCCGCTGTAACGTGAGTGTATTTCTGGGTGGTGGATAGGGAAGAATGTCCCAGAATTTCCTTGATCAGCATCAGGTCGGCACCGTTTTCCAACAGATGCGTGGCAAAGGAATGCCGGAGGGTATGGGGGGTAAATTTAACGCCTTCCTTGCGGGCGAATTTGTTCACCAGGCGATTTATGGACCGCACCGACAACGCCCGGCCCTGACGGTTAAGAAAAAATTGTGGTGCCGCGGAAGCTTTGCTCTGAGCGAAGGTTTCCCGTAAGGACAGGTACTTGTGAATATCCTCCAGGGTTCTCTCGCCCACCGGCACCAGCCGTTCCTTGTTGCCTTTACCTAAGACCGTTAACAAACCGCGGTCGGGGTCAAAATCGGCAAGTTTAAGCCGGGCCAGTTCTTCACGGCGAATGCCGGTAACATAAAACAGAGCCACCGTCAAAAAATCGCGCCAGTAAAAATAGGGCGTTTTATCCCCGCGGGCACTGTCATTTTTAAGCATGTCGAGCGCCTCTTTCTGCGGGATAAAACGCGGCAGGGTCGAGGAAAATTTCACCCGGGGAACCTTGAAGATATATTCTTTGTAACGGGGACCCTGCCAGGACAGAAATTTTTGAAAACTCGAAAGAGCCGACAGAAAGCGCGCCAGCGACCGGTTGCTGTTTTTTTTCTCGGTTCTCCGCCGCAGGTAGATGCGCAGAAAAAGCGGGTCGTGCTTATTCGTCTGCGTCATCAACCGGTACTGCTCTTCGAGAAAATCAAGCCAGGGTTTCAAATCTCTCCGGTAAGCCGCCAGGGTATTAGCGGAGCGGTGCTTTTGCTGTTCCAGGTATTTTAAAAAATCCAGTAAGGCTTTTTGCAACATGTAAATATAATATTTAAAAAAGGCATTGGGGTCAATGCCTTTTAAAAACGGGAGAAAAAGGATAATTTTTTAAATGTTACGCTCAGCTGACTGGTTTTTCTTCGGGTACCTCGGTGACAATCTCGTGTTTACAGGCGGGACACTTGAGATAATCACCTTTAACCTTGGAAAATTTTTGAACCATGTAGGGGCTGTCACAAGCCGGACAACTTTTTTTAACCGGCATATCCCAGCTGGCAAAATCGCATTTGGGGTATTTGGTGCAACCGTAAAAAATTCGTCCGCCCCGGGTCTTTTTTTCAAGGATTTCTCCTTTGCAACCAGGATTCGGACAGGGAATGCCCAGGGTGATGGGTTTGGTATTCTTACAATCAGGATAGGCCGAGCAAGCCAGAAAACGACCAAAACGACCGGTCTTCACCACCATCGGGGCACCGCACTTTTCACATTTAACCTCGGTTTTGAATTTGCTTTCTTCCCCGGGCAGAGGTTTGGTAAACTTACATTCAGGGTAAGCCGAGCAGGCCAGAAAGCGACCGTTCCGACCCCATTTTATAACCATGGGCGAACCACACTTCTCACATTCGATATCGGTTTTTTCGGTCATGGAATCTTTTATTTCCTTCTCACGGCCCTTGAGGTCATCGATGGTTTCGCGAAACGGCTTGTAAAATTCGTTAATCACCCTGACCCAGTTATCACTGCCCTCCTCCACCAGGTCCAGTTGTTTTTCCATGTCGGCGGTAAAACTGACGTTGAACAGGTTGGGGAAATTTTCCACGAGAATTTTATTGACGGCCACTCCAAGGTCGGTGGGATAGAGTTTTTTCTCCTTGAGTTCCACGTACTTCCTCTCTTTAATCGTGGAAATTATGGTCGCATAAGTCGAGGGGCGGCCGATTCCGTCAGCTTCCAGACGCTTGACCAGCATGGCTTCGGAATAACGTACCGGTGGCTTGGTAAAAGACTGAGCGGGTTTAAGTTCAACCAGGTTGACTTTTTCGTTTTTCTTAAGATCCGGCAGAGTCCCATTACCGTTGTCGCCGTTACCGTTTTCGTCAGCTTCCCTGGTCTCATGGTAAACACGCAGAAAACCATCGAAAGTGAGCTTCTGTACCGACGAACGGAACTGGTATTTCCCGGCGGTGATATCGACCGTGGAGACATCGTACCTCGCTTCCGTCATCTGGGACGCCACAAACCGATTCCATATCAGCAAATACAACTTATACTGTTGCGCGGTAAGGTGTTTTTTAATCTTATCCGGGTGCAGATGGAAATAAGTCGGCCGGATAGCTTCATGGGCATCCTGAGAATTTTTCTGGTTAGTATAAAGATGCGGCTTAGCCGGATGATAATCACCTCCGAAATTTTCATCAATATACTTCCTGATGCCCGTGATGGCTTCATTGGAAACCCGGGTGGAGTCAGTTCTCATATAAGTAATCAGGCCGGTCATACCTTCTTCATTAATTTCCAGACCTTCATAAAGCTTCTGGGCGGTAGCCATTGTCTGCTTGGGCGAAAAACCATAAACTTTGGCGGCCTCCTGTTGCAGGGTGGAAGTTATAAACGGCGGCAGAGGTTTTCTTATCTTCTCCGTCTTTTTAATATCATCTACGAGATAAGTTTCTTTTTTGAGTTCTTCGAGAATTCGGTTCGATTCTTTTTCCGATGAAATGGTAATTTTCTTTTTACCGGTTTCACCGGCTTTGACAACGGTTTTATCCCCTATTTTAATTAGGCGCGAGGTAAACTGCTCGTTGTGGTCATTAGCCAGTATAGCTGAGATCTGCCAGTATTCATCCGGTTTGAAA
>JAQUSF010000027.1 GCA_028715215.1 Candidatus Zixiibacteriota bacterium | reverse complement strand
ATACAAAAACCGTCTTAATGAACTGGCCCGGTCGCTGGTTACCGAGGTCAACCGCCTGCACCAGAGCGGCTACGGCGAAGACGGCACTACCGGAATTGCCTTCTTTGACCCGGCTTATACCGATGCCTCAACGATCAGGTTAAATACCTTCGTGCAGGACGATATAAATAAAATTGTCTCCTCCGCCGGCGTCGACGGAGACAACCTTATTGCCCTGGCGATTGCCGACCTTCGCAACACCAAGGTTATGTCATCCGGTACCAAAACCCTGAACGAGTTTTATAACAGCCTGGTGGGGTCACTGGGTATCGAGGTAAAAGAGGCGACCTCGTTTTCAGGTAATTATGAATTGTTGATAAACCAGATAGATAACAGCCGGCAATCGGTGCAAGGTGTATCCCTGGATGAAGAAATGGCCAACCTGATTAAATCACAGCATGCTTATGATGCCGCCGCCAGGGTGATTACAGCCATGGATGAGGCTCTTGACACCGTTATTTACGGGATGGGAATTGTCGGTCGTTCATAACTGATTAACGGTTAATATAAATAAATACCCAAGGAGGGTGATTTGCTGATATTAACAAGGAAGTTGGGGGAATCCATCACCATTGGTGATGATATCAAGGTCTCGGTGCTGGGGATAAGAGGACGGCAGGTAAGGCTGGGAATAGAAGCGCCGATGAAGGTCGTGGTGCACCGCGAAGAAATTTATGTCAAAATTCAGGCGGAAAACCGTAAAGCGTCTAAAAATATCAAGGAAGATTTACTGGGAGTGGTTAACCTGATTAAAGGGAAAATCAAAAGCAGCAGTCCCGAAGGGAAAAGCCCGGTAGTCGATTACAAAGAAACACCGCCGAAAAAAAAGAAAAATGACCATGTCGGCGGCAAGGATGAACAAATTGAATAAAGAGAGCTGTTCGTTATGCGCGTAACCAATGGTATGATTACCGACCGGGTTATCTTCAACCTGCAAAGGTCGATTACCCGGTTCTATCAGCTTCAGACCGATATGTCCTCGGGGCGCCGGATTAATAAGCCTTCCGATGACCCGACCGGGGCTTTGCGGGATTTAAATTACCGCACGGAACTTTCAAAGATAACCCAGTATCGAAGTAATGTCAGCCAGGGCCTTAACTGGACCTCGACCTACGACACTATCCTCAATGATACGGCCAATTTCGTTTCAACAGCGAAAGAAATTGCCGTCTCCATGTCCAACGGCACCTATGACGAAAGTGCCCGGATGGCTTCGGCCAGCGAAGTCCGCTCTCTTTTCGAACAGATGGTCCAGATGGGGAATAACCAGCTTGAAGGACGGTATATTTTTTCCGGTTATCGCACCAAGGTCAAGCCGTTAACGGTGACGCCCAACGGGGTGATTTACAACGGCGACCAGGGGAAGATGGAGTTCGAAATCGAGTCGTCGCTGCGGATGCAGGTCAACCTTGATGGTTCGGAAACATTTTTCAAACAACTGGCTGTTCCGGGTGAAAAGGCCGACCTGAATGTAAAGCTCTCCGGCGACACGCTCCTGACCGACCTTAACGGAGGCAGCGGTGTCGATATGAACGCCGGTTCCTTCACGGTTACCGATAAAAATCTGAATATTTCCGTGACGGTGGATTTGAATGCCGCCCCGCCGGTCACGACCATAGGCGAACTGCTGAATCGTATTAATACCACCCTGGCCGCGGGTGCACCGCCGATTACCAACCTGACGGCTCAACTGGGCGATGAAGGCAACAATATTGTACTTCGGTCCGTTCCCAACGGGTTAATATCTGTGGATACCCACCTCGACCGGCTGAACGACGGCAACGGGGTGGACCTGGTACCGGGTAAGATTATGGTTTCCGATGGAGCGGCCATCAATGTGGAAATTGACCTCTCCACCGCCAACAATGTCGGTGATGTCATCACCGCATTCAACAGTCAGTTGACGGCCGCCGGAGTCAATAATGTTACAATGGCTATTAATCCGGCCGGAACCGGGTTCATTATAAATGATACTAACGGAGTCCCCCTGGGTCTGACTATATCCAATATCTCGGGTGCCGAACAAACGGCATCGCATCTGGGTATTACCGGTTATGTCGGAGCAACTTTGATCGGCGGTGACCTCAATCCTGAAATGTCGTTCGAAATCCAGGAAACCACCGGGACGACTGCCACTGACCTTGGACTCCTGGGTAGCTTTAACAGAACCAGGACGGGCGATGATATCGATCCTCAACTGGTGGCTACTTCTCTTTTGAGTGCTTTAAATAACGGCACCGGTCTTGGCAATGACCGCATCGTCTTCTGGCAGGGCGACTCGCGTTTCATTCTTGACCTCGGCAGCGCCGCCTTGAATACCGTTCAGGACCTGCTGGATTCGGTCAACACTTCCGGTCTGAACATAACCGCTTCGATAAATGAAGCCGGGACGGGTATCCAAATCGTCAACAACGACCCGAACCGGACGTTGACGATTGAGGATGTCGATGGCGGGCGGGGAGCCAAGACTATGGGTATTTTCGGGTCCTCCGATATTTTCGGGACCATGATTGTTCTGATTAACTGCCTTGAAAATGATGACCAGGAAGGCACCGGTCTTCTTCTGGGTTCTCTGGATAATTCGATTCAGCATCTTTTGAAATATCGTGGTGTGGTCGGTGCCCGCAGTATCCGGCTGGAAACCACTGATTCCCGCCTGGTCGATATGAATTTGAATTTTACCAAGCTTCTCTCGGAAGTGGAAGATGCCGACATGACCAAACTGGTGTCGGACCTGGCTACTTATGAAAATAATTACCAGGCTTCCCTTATTGCCAGCAGCAAAATTATACAACCAAGCTTATTAAATTTTTTGAAATGACAGGATAGAGCAAAGGAAAGGTGTAAATGTTAGTTAAAAGTCAGAAACTGGGTGAACTGGATGTTTCCGAGGATAAACTGATTATCATGGAAAGACCGATACTTGGTTTTGAAAATCTCAGGGAGTTTTGCCTGATTGAAATCGATGAAATCATGCCTTTTTTGTGGTTTCAATCCGTTCAGGAACCGAGTATATCTTTCCTGGTTGTCAACCCCATTGTCTTTTTCCCCGGATATCGCATCGAGATAAATCCGAAAGAGATTGCCGAGTTGGAAGTCGCCAGGGTCGATGCGGTTGAAACTTATGTTATTGTGACCCTCAATAAAAATCCGGAATTGATAACCGCCAATCTGCAGGGACCGATTCTGATCAATACCGAGAATAATCTGGCCAAACAATTGATTCTGGTAAACTCGGATTACAAAGTCAGGCATTCTCTTTTGAAAGCCATGGAAGAGGTTCCGGAAAAAATCATCCGTAATAAGGAATTTATCCCGGTATAACCCTGTTACAGTCCGGTTGGTCCCATTGAAGCATGTCACCATGCCAAAAGCAGAATAACCATCCGGAGAGAATTATGAAATGGGATTTTACATTGATAGTAGGTTTCAAAATTGCCTTTCCCTGTCTTTATAAAAATGATTTTGAAAATCCTGTCACCTTGATGCGGCCCGATTAGAATGAGACAAAAAATGGTTGGTAATGGCTAAATCAAAAGCAACATCCCAAAAAGCCGGGAAATCATCTCGTCCCCCAAAAAAACCGTCATCCAGGACCGGCCGGGACAAGGCACCGGCAAGTCTGGACCGGTTGCTGGCGGCTGTGAGAAGCGACCCGGAAGATATCAAGGCGGTATTAGCGCTCGGTAATTATTATAATGATAACCGCATGGAGACCAAAATAATCGAAGCCGTCGAACCCCTGGAAAAAATTTATCCCTTCCCTGACAAATATCTGCGCGGTCTTTATAATCGTCTTCTGGCTATCGGTTACAGCCACCTGGGACGTTTTGTTGATTCGGAAAAAGCCGTGCTGCGGGGTTTGGAAGAATATCCCCATTCACTGGACTTTTACTATGTGCTTTGCTTTTTGAAACTTTCTCTGCGCGAGTACGATGATGCGATTCAGGCTGCCCAAAAATATATCTCTCTGCGAGAAAAAATAAATGGTAAACGACTTAAAGTGCCGGAATTTTCATCTACCGGAGCTCACGCCACCCAGCTTTATAATTTTCTGGGGGTGGCTCTCCGGGAGAAAGAAGAATTTGATGAAGCCGAACGGGCTTTCAGGGAAGCCATCGCCGCGGACAGAGGTAATCACCTTCCTTATATAAATCTGTCTCAGATGCTGGTTCAGTGGAATAAGATGTCTTCGGCCCGGGAAGTCGTCGGCATGGGTATGAAAAAATGCCGTCAGGTCCAGGAACTGCGTATGCTGATGGAAAGTTTTGATAAGCGGGTTTCGGTTTCCGCCTGCCTGATGGTTAAGGATGAAGAGGAACTCCTGCCGGGATGCCTTGAGTCAATTCGTGACTGGGTGGACGAGATTATCGTGGTGGACACCGGCTCTACTGACCGAACGATGGAAATCGCCCGGTCTTATGGGGCCCGGATATTTCACCAGCCCTGGGAAGGTAACTTTTCTAAACATCGGAATTATTCGATTGAGCAGGCAACCGGTGACTGGATTTTCATCATTGATGCCGATGAACGCATCTGTCAGGAGGATGTACCTCAATTACTGCGCCTTTTAAGCCACGGTAATTCCTCTATAATAGCCATCAATGTATATAATGTTTATCGCGATAAGAATCAGTCGGTCACTTTTTTGCCCTCGGAAAGACTTTTCCACAGAGATTTGAACCTGCGTTATGAAGGTATTGTACATAACCAGCTGAAACTCCCTCCCGATATACCTATTATTAAAGCCGGTGTTAAACTTCAGCACCTCGGTTATGACCTGTCGCCGGAAAAAATGCAGAAAAAGATGGCCCGGTCACGAACTTTGCTGGAAAAACAACTCCAGGAAAACCCCGATAATGCCTTTACCCTTTTTAACCTGGCGCAACTATACCGTTCCGGTTATGATGGTTTCAAGGTAGAACATGCCCCTCTGGTTTTAAAGTGGGCGGCTCGCGCGGTGGAGCTGACCGACCCGGCTAATCTCAAAGAAAGACATATACACCTGATGTGTCTTGACCAGCTGGCCTGGACTAATTTTTACATCGAAGATTATAAACGAGCTCTGGATTATTGCCGGCGCGCCCTGGACATCAAACCGGATTACCTCGACCCGTTGCTCCTTCTGGGGCATATTCATTCCCAGGAGCGGCAATTGTCAGAGGCTAAGGAAGCTTATCTCAATTATTTGAAGACCCAGGCGGTTTTCGATGCTTCCCGCGAGACCGAATCCATAATTCTCATTCATCCCGACAGCCGGGCTAATGCTTATTACAGCCTGGGTTTACTGGCCGAAATGCAGAATGATTATAATGAAGCCCGAAAATATTATCTGGAAACCCTCAAAGTAAATCCCGATTTTCTCGAAGCCAATACTCTGGTGGGGAAAATTTATTTAAGAGACAACAACTTTCTTGAAGCGGAGAAATATTTTCTCAGACAGATGGCTACGCCCAATGTCTCCAGGGAAGCCGCTCAGGGTCTGGGTTATATATACAATATTCAAAAAAACTACCCGCAGGCTGAAAATTATTATCAACAGGCTATGAAAATTGCTCCTGATGACCCGGTTACATTGAGTCGGTACGGTGAATTTTGCCTCGAAACCGGTCGTGAAGAAGAAGCCCTGGAACTGTTCAAAAAAGCCCGGCTGGTGGGAAACCCGGCTGAAAATATTGAAAAAAGGATAGCCGGGACTTATCTCAAAACAGGTCGTTTTGAAGAAGCCATTAAATTATATAAGCAGGTACTAAAGCAAAATAGAGAAACAGCAGAAATATTAAATGATTTGGGTAATTGTTATTATAAGTTAGGTTTTTTCAGGGAAGCCGAAGAGTATTATATTCGAACGCTGGAACTTGAAGCCGGATATACGGTTGCCTATCGGAACCGGGGTTTGACCAGAGCGCGGTTAAATAAGTCCAAAGAAGCTATCGCAGACTTCGAAAAATATCTTCAGCTCTGTCCGGACCAGTATGAAATTTTTCATATTATTGGTGACCTGTACAGTAAAATAGGCCAGTACCAAAAAGCTATCGGTTATTATGAGAAATTTCTTGGTTTCAAACCTTATGATTCCCTGGCGATGTTTAACCTTTCGGAATGTTATCTCAATATGGGACATAGGGATTCGGCTATAATGGGTTATCGCAGAGTTTTGCAGATTGAGCCTGATTTTAAACCTGCCCGCCAGCGGCTTGACAATTTTACAAAAATTGAAGAAAAAGTCTGAAAACAGGCGTCGGGAGGGGCTGTCAGAATCGCTGAGCACAGGGGGGATTTTTAATATGGCCTGTTAAGATAGTTATCGTTTTGCCGATTAACTAAGTATATAAATTTAAAATAAAGTTGGCATTTCTAATTCAAGGAGGTCTACAGTTTATCGAGGGTAAAAAGTGCGAATTGGAGACGGCACACTGATTGTTTTAACATAGGAAGTGACATGAATATGATCAAGTTGAAGAAAAAGGTAAGGAAACATAAAATCAAATTCAAGGAGGATTTGACGAATGTCACTTCGCATTAACCACAATCTTGCGGCGCTTAACGCTAACCGTAATTTGAAACTGACGACGGACTCATTGAACAAATCAATGCAGAAACTGTCGTCCGGTTTCCGGATTAACGCTGCTGCTGACGACCCGGCGGGTCTGATGATATCGGAACAGTTCCGTTCTCAGATTGCGGGTCTCAACCGCGCTATCCAGAACTCGGAAGGATCCATTACTATGATCCAGACGGCTGAGGGAGCCCTCACCGAAATTAACAACCTGTTGATTTCCATGAGAGAGCTGGCTATTCACGCCGCCAACGAGGGTTTCAACGACACCGACCAGCTGGCTGCCGACCAGGCAGAAATCAGCAATGCTATCAAGACTATCGACCGTATTGCGGCCAACACCCAGTTCGGGACGAAGAAAATTCTTGATGGTACCAAGGATAACATTGCCACCATCACCACCGCCGGCAATTCCGGTTTGAATATCAAGACCTCAAACCTTAATACCGGTATGCACTCAATCTCGGCGACCAAGACCGCCGATTCGACCGCTACCCTTAACACCACCTCGCTGGGTATCAGTTTGAACAATACCGATGGTGACCCGTACAATCTTCAAGAGAGGATTCACACTATCGATGTCGTCCAGGCTTCCGATGTTGCCAAGAAGACCTCCGGTACCATCAGCCTGACCGATGCTTTCGGTAACGGTTTGACGCTGGCCACGACTTCGGCCGCGGCTCAGATTCTTTCCGCGGCGGCGTTCGATTCCGCTCATGCCGCCGACGGCGAAACCGGAACCTACACTTTTGTTCTGAACTATCAGGAAAACGGCGAAACCCCGACCGGTAACCAGACCCTGCAGATAACTGTTGAGGAAGGTGACCAGGCTGACGAAGTCGCTTCTAAGTTGCAGACCGCCATCAATCAGAACGCGGCTCTAGCTGGTAAACTGACTGTCACCGGCAGTAACGCCGATGCCAGCTCGCTGTGGATTTCCGCCGCTAACGCCGGTGGTCAGTACTCCTTCCAGGTGGAATCCGTCAGCACCGATGCCAGTTCTTCATTGTTCAATTTCACCTCCGGTACCTCCAGCCGCGGTGTCTCCACCAACCTGTTGCAGATGGAAGTTATTACTGATAAGTGGACCAGCGGCAGAACCGCCACGGCTACGATCGGCGGTACCTATACTTCTCTGAGCACCCTGGTGTCCGATATCAATACTGCTTTGAGAACCGCCAATGCTTTCGGCACCATTACCGGTACCACTAATGATATCAAGGCCGAAGTTGTCAATAACAACCGGATTCAGTTCTCGACTCAGGACGAAGGTTCGGCATATTCCATCAAGCTGACGGCTAATAGCACCGGCACCGACGACCTGATTCATGTTCTGAACCTGACACAAGATACCCTGGCCAATACCGGTACCGACGCTCTCGTCAGATTTGATGATTACACCAATTCGATCAACAGTGTCACCTATTTGAATCCGACCGATAACGTCGTCACCTTATATAATAAGGCGGTTGGAACATCCGGTCGTGGTTCCGTCAGTATTAAGGTTGATACGGCTCTTAACGGTCTCAACCTTGGCAACCTGCTTCTTGATGTCAAAGCGGCCAAGTTTGACGTGCGTTTAGATGGCGGTCCGGCGACTTCCATTACCGCCGGTCTTGACACCACCGTTTATAATGCCGACCGTTCCGAGTCGCTTATTATCAACTATGACCTGACCGCTCTGGGTGGTTCTGAAACCATTAATAATATTGACCAGTCGCTGGTCTTTCAGATAGGCGCCAATGTCGGTCAAACGGCGAAAATCGGTATCCGTAACATGTCGGCCTCGACCCTCGGTCAGAGTCTGCCGGGTAACATGTTCCGTTCCCTGGCCGATATTGATGTTACCACCGTTCAGGGTGCCCAGGATGCCCAGTCGATTATCGACAACGCCATTACCGAGGTGTCCACCACCCGCGGTACTCTCGGTAGCTTCCAGAAGAATACTCTGGAATCCAACCTGAGAAACCTCCGGATTGCGTCACAGAACCTGACCTCTTCGGAGTCCATGATTCGCGATACGGATATGGCTGAAGAGATGTCCGAATTCACCAAGAACCAGATTCTGGTTCAGACGGGTATGGCTATGCTGGCCCAGTCCAACCAGATTCCTCAGGTGGTTCTGTCACTCTTCTAATTATAGAGTCATACTATCCCGGGGGAGGGTACTTCCTTCCCCGGGAACAAAGAAAGATATAAACAGACAGTGAAGTCAAAATCTTAACGGAGTAACATGCCCAGTTTCACAATAGATGGCATCTCGTCGGGAATAGACACAACCTCCTTTATAAATGCTATCATTCAGTTCGAACGGCAGCCCGCTGTTCTGATGGAGAACGAACAGGCTGAAAAGACAAACATCGTTTCGGCGCTTAAGGCTCTCCAGGCCAAAGTACTGGCCCTTTCGACCGAGGCTTCCCGATTAAGTTATGCCAAGGCTTTCGAATCCGCCTCGGTAGTTGTTTCCGACGAAAGCGTCCTTACCGCGTCCTCGTCCGGACGGGTCAGCACCGGTTCTTATGATTTGCGCGTGGTGGCTCTGGCCCGTAATCATCAACTGGCTTCGCAGGGTATTTCCGACCAGTCGCTGTCATCGTTCGGAACGGGAACTATTTCTTTAAAGGTCGGTAATAATTCCCTGACCGCAATTACCATTGATTCCGGTAATAACTCCCTGGTGGGTATAAAAAATGCCATCAATAATGCCAAAATCGGAGTAACGGCTTCCATTGTCAATGATGGTTCTTTGTCCAACCCCTACCGCCTGATACTGAGCGCCGATAAAACCGGAGCCGCCAATAAAATTACCGTTTCTTCCAATCTGAATGGTGGCCTTGGCCTTAATTTTGATACCACTTCGTTTGATATCCCGGAACTTGTTAATATGAACTCGGGTTCCGACACCAAAATTTCTCTGGGAAGTACAGCCGCCTATTCGGGTACTGAAAATAAAATATATACTTTTACGGTGGCCGGTACCGGTTCTCAGATAGTCGGCACTGACAATATTACTATTAACTGGACTGATGGTACCAATTCGGGTTCCATCCTGGTGACACAAGCTGACAGTGAGGTTGAGCTGGTGGGAACCGGGGCGGACGGTCTTAAATTGAGTTTTTCTGTGGGGGAAATCAATGCCGGGGATACTTTCCAGGTAGCCGGTTTTGCACCATTGCTTCAGGAAGCTGCCGATGCCAAGCTGACTATCGGGTCATCCGGCGGCACCGGTTCACCCATTACTATTACTTCGGAAAACAATACCTTTAAAGATGTCATCAGCGGTTTGACCTTGAATATTAAAAAGGAAAATGCTGTCGGCGAAACCGTCAATATTACCACCGATGTGGATGTGACGGGCATAAAAAACACCATCGAAACCTTCATCCAGCGTTACAACGATGTGATTAATTATATCGACACTCAAAATACTTATAATATCGAAACAGGTGAATCCGGAGTCCTGTTCGCAGATTATACGGTTCAGATAATGCAAAATTCACTTCGGCGGACTTTAACTTCGAAGATTGACGGCATTGATTCACAATACAATCAACTCTATGCCATCGGTATCAGAACCGGTAGCGACGGCAAGTTATCGATTAAAGACAGCAGTCGCCTTGAAGAGGCTTTAAGAAACAATCTGGATGACGTTATTAAACTGTTTACCAATTCCGGCAAAAGTACCAACGCTGCCATCTCTTTCGTTTCCTCGACAGCTGAAACCAAAGTCGGTGAATATGAAGTGAATATCACCCGGGCGGCTACTCGGGGACGTTTCCAGGGCGGCGGTATAGCTGACCCGGCTTTCACTCCAATTACCCTGACCAGTGCCAACAACAGGTTGCGTTTCTCGATTGACGGCCTGGAGTCGGAGGATATCGTTCTGACGGAAAAGACTTATAATTCTTCTGAAGAACTGGTCAGCGAGTTACAAGCCAAGATAAACAGTGACCGGAGAATTGGGAACCGGGGATTGACCGTGGAGTGGGTGAGTACCGGCAATACCGGGTATTTAAATCTGCAGAGCTCTACCTATGGCTCCGGTTCGAAGGTCAATATCAAGACCTCTGTTTCCAGTTCAGCGTTTGCCGTCCTGGGACTATTGAGCGGTGCCAGTCATGACGGTCTTGATGTTCAGGGGACCATTAATGGAGAAGCGGCTGAAGGTAAGGGACAAATTTTAACCGGTAAAACCGGAAATCCCAATACGGACGGCTTGAAGATAAAAGTAACTCTGGACGCTTCGCAGTTGCTTGATGGTGCGGAAGGTACGATTACCCTGTCCAACGGAGCCGCAGCCCGGCTGGATAATCTTCTGGATAGTATAAACCGGTCAGGAGACGGTCTTTTGAGCCGGCGTATTAAAAGTTATGAAAATCAGGTTAATAACCTGAAGGAAAGGATCGACGATTTCGACAAACGGCTGACATTAAGACGGGAATCGCTGGTTGTCAAATTTAATAAAATGGAAGAAATATTGAGTGAACTCAGCGCCACTAGTGAATATCTGACCAGCCAGCTTAACAATATTCAGGTTAATTGGAAATTCAACAACAAAAAATAGGAATTTTTATGCCGGTGAATGTTAAAGAATATCATCGCGTTGATACCCTGGGTAAATCGCCGCTTGACCTCGTGATAATGGTTTACGATGGCGCCATCAAATCCCTCAACCAGGCTAAGGAATATTACCACCATAAAGAAACTCAGAAAGGTTATGATGAACTGGAAAAAACCCGGAAATTCATGACCCATCTTTATACTACCCTTGATTTGGAAAAAGGCGGGGTGATAGCTGAACAATTACGTAAGCTATATGTTTTCGTGCTTACCCAGATAGACGTTATTAAAGCTACCAAAGATTTGAAGAAAATTGACGATAATATTAAAATATTGAACAATCTACGTTCCGGATGGGTAAGCCTTAAGAAAAAGGGTGTTGAAACCGGAGGAAGCGGTTCGAAAAAAGAAGAAGACGTCCCGGCCGGTGTAAGTCAGTTTACCACTTCTGCCTGAAGTGGGGGCGTTATGAATAACATGAACAGCAATGCCATTACACTACTGGAACAGGAACTTCTCCAGATACTAAAGGAAGAATACTCTTTTTACCAGTCTTTATATATCCTTCTGGATAAGCAGCGGGATTATATCAAGTTTAACAAGGATGAACACCTGCTGGACCTCTATGCGGAAATAGAACGGTGCCAGATGAGAATTCAGGAATCCGAAAACAAAATCTCGAGCATCCAGAACAAAAATCCCAAACTTTTCCGGATTGCCGCCATTCATCCGGAAATAAAGAAAATGGTCAACTGTATCGTGACGCTGGTAAAAAAGAATATCAGCCTGGTGACGGAGAATGAAGATTATGTCAAAGACCGTCACGAACGGATAAAAATGGAGTTAAATGAGCTTAAAAGCAGCCGGAAGATATTACAGTATCTGCGTGAAGTTGATGCCTCGCCGCAGTTTGTTGATGGCAAGAAATAACGGAAATTTTTACAGGTAAATATACTCTTTTCACCCGTTATAGGAAGAGGTGAGAACATGAAAATAGGACCTTTGACAGGTAAATGGCCGCTTCAGGCATTATATGAGAAAACAAGACTTTTGCCCGAGGCCGATGAAAAAAATTGCGATGAGAAAAAGGACAGGGTTGAAATTTCTCAGGAAGCCCGGAAAATGTTGGCGGAACTGGCTGACCGTACTCTTAAGCAGAATAGCGGCCGGAAGGTTCCAGCGGAAGAAAATGCTGCGGCTGAGCCTGAGATAAACGATGCTGAAAACGGGGGACGAGCAGACAAAAGCCTGACACCGGAAAGGTTAGCCGAAATACGACAGCGTATAAAAACCGGTTTTTATGAAGGCCCGGAAATAAAAAATAAAATTATTGACAGATTGACCGATGATATGAATAAAGAATGAAAGGTTAAGAAGGGGCAATGACAACTGAAACGATGGACAATAAAGTCAAGCAGGTTGTATCCAATATCAGAAACCTGCCCACCCCGCCTATTGTCTTTCATCAAATTCAGAAAGTAATAAAGGACCCGAAGGTTTCGGCGGGACAGATTGCTTCAATTTTATCCGAAGACCCGGCAATGTCGGTGAAAGTACTCAAGCTGACCAATTCAGCTTTTTACGGCTTGTCCCGTGAAATCGAATCGGTTAAACAGGCGGTGGTTATTATCGGTATGGAAGCAATAAAAAATCTGGTTCTGTCCGCGTCCGTTCTGGACATGTTCAAGGGCAAGGAAATTGACCAGGAATTTCAGGAGAAATTCTGGCGCCATTCCCTGGCGACGGCTTTTTGCGGACGAATCCTGGCTAAAAAACTGCGCAGCCGCGGAATTGTCGACCCCGACCTGGCTTTCTCCGCCGGTCTGCTTCATGATATCGGGAAAATAATTCTCTGCTGTTTCCTGCGTGAGGAGTATAAAAAATTCAGCCAGGCCCGGCAGCAGGACCATAGTTTGGCCACTTATATGGTTGAGGAACAGACCCTGGGATATCACCACAGTCAAATCGGTTCTCTTCTGGCCCTGCAGTGGAAACTGCCCTCGAAAATCGGGGAAGCCATTTCTTATCATCATCACCCCCAGCTTAATGAGAACAACGACCCGACGCCTTACCTCATCTGCATCGCCAACTATATTGCCAAAAAAACTTTTTATGAAAAAGATGAGACTTATCTTATTGGCACTCTTGACAAAGGTATTTTCGCCTTCATGGACTTCGATGAGGCAAGCGTCGACGAATACTGTGACCTGTTGCGCCAGGAATATTTGAAATCGGAGACCTTCATGCAGATGGTGGGTATCAAATCTTAAGACTGTTATTTCAGTGTTTAAAAAAAGGCGCCTGCTGGCGCCTTTTTTTTATCGACCGGCGAGACAGGCTTTGATGGTCTGCACCACCCGAATCTGTTCTTCTTCCGTCATCCGGTGATAAAGAGGAAGGGTAATCGACAGCCGGTCGGCGATATAGGCCTGCGGGTAATCGGCATCGTTAAAGGCGTATTTCTGCCGGTAGTAAGCCAGAGTATGGACGGCATGAGTGCCCTGACGGACGGATATGCCTGTTTTTTCCAGTGCCGCCATCAACCGGTTGCGTTCCCGGTTCAGTTTTTTTATTTGCTCCGGGTCAAAATCCGAATCGCCGTCAGAGCCCGTCCGGTCGGCTTTAAACAGGCAGACATAAGACTGGTAAGCATGGATGTAATTCGCCGGTGTATGCGGCGGGCTCAATTCGGGAATAGTGGTCAACAGGCGGTGGTATTTTTCGGCCGCCTGGTGTCGTCCATGTAAAATTTCCCTGGCTTTGCTCATCTGGACATTGCCGATGGCGCCCTGGATATCGGTCAGACGGTAATTATAGCCCAAGAGAAAATATTCAGGCAGAAGGGAACCGCCCTGCCGAAGGTGTCTTTCAAAGTCGGTTTTGGAGGCTCCGTGGTCACGCAGTTGTCTTACCGTTGCGGCTACCGTATCGTCGTTGGTGACCACCATACCGCCTTCGCCGGTACTGACGGCCTTACGGGGGTGAAAGCTGAAATTCCCGGTCAGACTCTCCGTGCCGGCATGATGACCTTCGCGATAAGCCCCCAGGCCACAAGCCGCATCTTCGATTACCACCAGGCCAAATTCCCGGGCGATTTTGTTTATCTCAGCCATATCGGGACAAAGACCGAATAGCGATACCGGCAGGATACATTTGGGCCAGGTGGGATTGTTGCGGGGAAGGGTTTTCAGGTAAGACCTTATTTTGGCCGGGTCAATATTGTAACTTTTCAGGTCGATATCGATAAAAACCGGCTTTGCGCCGGTATATTCCACGGCGTTGGCGGTGGCTATAAACGTGAACGAAGGTAGGAGAACCTCATCGCCGGGACCTATGCCCGCCGCTATAAGCGATAAATGCAGAGCCGAGGTACAGGAATTGGTGGCAATGGCATGGCGGCAACCGACAAATTCACTGACCCGGCGCTCAAACTCCTGAACTTTTGGCCCCTGGACCAGCCAGCCCGATTTAAGGACTTCTTCCACTGCCTGTTGTTCTTCCTGACCGAAGTAAGGACGGGTGATGGGAATCTTTACCGGGGGTGGTGTCTTTAAAGTCGAAACCATAGCCGTTGTGTCTTCAATTTTCGTTTCAATCATTTTATGGCGCCTTCTTTATTCTGTCTTTTATTTACTGACATGGTATTGTCTGCCGTAATATTTATCGGGGAAGATAACCGGGAGTCTTGAAATATTAAACGGCGGTTGAATCGATCTTTTTCACAGTAGATATTTTCAATTTTTTCACAATCAATGAAAAGCCGGTTCCACCATTCAAAACTCAGAAGCGACCATATGAGCAGACGGTGATTTACCTTGCCGGAAACGTGTTCCTCGAGTACTTTTTCAAGATACTCTTTCTGGAAATAACCCCGGCCAAGGCTTGAATCACTCAGAATGGTGTCTTTTATGTACTGTACCAGTTTGTTCATGTACCAGGACTGGTCGGGCGGGCTGAAGCCCTGCTTGCGGTTTTCGATTATTTCGCGGGGGAGGATGTTTTCCATCGCCCGGCGCAATATATATTTGCCGGAGACATTGATATCGGTGCGGGCGGTTTCCACCCAGCGGTCGTTAAGCAGGTAGGGGGTGGGGATACGGGTGGTGAAATCGACCAGTTCATTGTCTAAAAAGGGTACCCGTGATTCCAGAGAGTGAGCCATGCTCAGTTTGTCCTCGATGACCAGGATGCCATGCAGAAAGGTTTTGGCGTCAACATAGAGAGCTTTCCGGAGAAAACTGCTGAAGGCGTTTTTAGCCATGACCTCATGGAGAGAATCAAAGGGAGTATATGTGCCGAATTCTTTTTGTATATGTGGCGTGAAGAATTTTTTAAAGTTTTGGTCGGCGACCAGTCGCGACCAGTAATTATAAGTGGCTTTTTCAAATTCATCGGAACTTTGGCAATTTTTAAAAATTTTGTAGCGCCAGGGATAACCGCCAAGGGTTTCATCGCCGCCCGGCCCGGCCAGGACAACCTTGACAAACTTGCTGGCCAGCCGGGAAAGATAATAGTGCGGGTAGGCCATCCCGACCCGTAAATCCTCGCTGTGCCAGATAACCCGGGGGAGGGCCCATTCCAGATCGCCGGCATGAATAATCATCTGGTAATGTTCGGTGCCGCATTGGCGCGATAAAAGCTCGGCTTTCTGCCGTTCGTCGAACATACTTTCGATACTCACCGCCGTAGCCACATCGAAGCCGCCGGTGAAAGTCATCAGCCGGGGAATGAATTTGGACGCCAGGGCGGTGATGCTTCCCGAGTCCAGGCCGCCGCTTAAATAACTGCCCAGCGGAACGTCGGCTACCAGCTGGCGTTTGATCGCTTCTTCAAAACGTTCCCGGAGCTGTTCGATAAAATAATTCTCACCGCGGTCGGTCATTTCATCATAATTGAAATCCCAGTACTGTTTTTTGACCATGTTTTCGCTTTCAACGACGATAAAATGTCCGGGTTCCAGCAGCCTGACGCCTTCGAACAGGGTGACATCGCCGAATGTATTTTGAAACGTAAAATATTCCCGCAGGGCACGGTAGTTCAGGCGTGTCCGGATACTATCCACCTGCAGAAGAGCTTTTATTTCCGAGGCAAAACATAAATTTTCATGGTGAATAGTATAATAAAGGGGTTTGGCGCCGTAGCGGTCGCGCACCAGATACAACCGGTTATGCCGGCCATCCCAGAGTGCCAGGGCAAAGATGCCGTTGAGCTTCCCGAAACAGTTTTCTCCATACTCCTCGTAAAGGTGGATTATGACCTCGGTGTCGGATTGGGAGAAGAAATGGTGCCCCTGATTTTTAAGCTGGTTTCGCAGTTCCCGATAATTATAAATCTCGCCATTGTAGGACACCCAGATGCCGTTGGTCCGGTTGGACATCGGCTGATGCCCCGCCGAGGAAAGGTCGATAACGGCGAGGCGACGGTGCCCCAGGGCAAAATTGAATTCGCCGTTGCCGTTCATGACCTGGAACCAGTCTTCCTGACGGCGATTGGCCGGAAGGTTATTGCCCTTTTCCATCCAGTAACTTTCATCTTTAAAAGGATGATTACGAATATGGAAAAAGACATAACCCTCATCGTCCGGCCCGCGATGTTTCATGACATCGCACATCTTTTTCAGACAAGAAGCCGGAATGGGCTTACGACGCAGATTATATATACCGGCTATTCCACACATATCCGCTGTTTTTATAAGCAGGATATATGCCGAATCACTTCTTTTCGTGCAATAATTCAGGCGCGTAAGATATTGTGGAATAATCTATTACAATGCGCAGGCGGTAGTTCTAAAAATTAGTAGTAAAACAGTAAATAAACCGGGAATATAATTCAAAAGATAATGGAAAACTTTTCTCTCTTATAAACAGCTTGTCGCTTACCCGGCAACTGGAATTTCATCGGCTTTTTTCAGGATTTTTATTTTAACGCCGGTTGTATCCTGAAGGTGGGACCGGCGCCAGGCGATAAGTTTGCGAAGTCCGTCTTCAAGGTTGACTTGCCAGCGAAATGCCAGGTCTTTTTCAGCGGCCGTGACATCTCCCACCCGGTTGGTTACAAAGGTTTGACCGGCAGGTTCGTATTTTATCGGCAAATCTGAATCTGTTATTTTGAGTATCAGTTCGGTGAGCTCTTTTATCGAAGTTTTAATACCTCGCCCGATATTATAAAAGCCGAACGGCACCTCACTTTTTAGCGCACAGACATTGGCCCGGGCGACATCGCTTACATATACAAAATCGTACGCCTGCGAACCGTCGCCATATACAACCGGGGAAAGACCCCGGTCAAGATTATCGAGGATTTTCATCATTACGGCTATGTACGTACCTTTATAGTCCTGGCGCGGGCCGTAAACGTTCATATAGCGCAACCCGACACCTTCGAGGCCGTATCTTTTATGGTAAGCTTTGAACATGTGCTCACCGGCGATTTTAGTGGCGCCGTAAAACGTCCAGTTGTTGTAGGGATGGTTCTCGGTCATGGGCTCCTCGAGGGCGTCTCCGTAAACCGAAGCTGATGAAGAATATACCAGGCGTTTGATACGGTTGGCCCTGCAGGCTTCGAGAACATTGAAAGTCCCGCGGATATTGACCTCAAAAGCCGCCCGGGGATATTCATAGCACTGCAAAAGCCACAGCGCAGCCAGGTGTACGACGGCATCGGCATCTTTCATGGCGGCGTTTAAAATATCGGTCTGTAAGATATCGCCGCCGATTTCATAAAGACGGCAGCGGGGGTCTTTGAGAGCTTCTTCGATATTCTCATGTGTCCCCCGACAGAAGTTATCGTAAATGACGACTTCCTTTATGTCTTCCTTTAAAAGCTCCTCAACCACATGGGAACCGATAAGCCCGGCTCCGCCGATAACAAGTATCCTTGAACCTCTTATTTCCATTTTTTCTGTCCTGTAAACTTTTATTTTCTTATTGTGAAACCGGAATGAATCTTGCCCGGCAGCCCAGATGGAAGCGGATATAGGCTTCCTCGACCTCGGTTCTTTTCTTAATATATTTTTTGGTTTCCAGGCTGAAACTGGAGGTCAGGCCGCCGTAATCTTTAACTTCACCGTTTTCAGCTATGACTAAAAAGGAGCCATCGGTCATATCGACCGTATCGGGAAAATTCTTGACGAAAACACACCGCCCCCGGTACTCGGGCCGGGCCTGGTAAAACTCTTCGGCATATTGTTTCAGCAATTCAAACTTTTCATTGCGGCTGAGCTCGCGGTAGGGATTCAGTTTACCAGTAACATCCTGCGCCGGAACGCCGGAATAACAATGCCGGGGTTTGGTTGATTTGGTTACTACCGAGCCGTGGAGAATGATACTGCCGTTAGCCAGCGTTACGCCCGGCGATATGGAGATATTGCAGCCGGTCAGCCAGACATTATCTTCAATTGTTACTGGCGCCCGGCCGTAAAAATTGCAGCCTTCCAGAAGTTCGCCGCTTTCGACATGAGTCCAGATATAGCCGTTGAGTGCCAGGCGGACATTGTTGCCGATGGTCAGTTTGTCCGAGGCGTTTAATACCGAATGTTGACCCACATAGCAATTGTGCCCGATACGGCAGGGGGCATAGCCGTTGATGAGCAGATGGTTGTGCACCGCCCCGTAGTCGCCGATGGTCAGTTCGGGTACCATTATCCGGGAAGCATAACCTATGAAAGTATAATCACCGATTATAACTTTCTCCCCTAGTCCCCTAATGGCCGAGAAGGAGCAGTTTTGTTCTATGACTGACTTATACCCCAGGGTGAACGAATCTACCTTGACGGTTACGTTATTATCAAGGCGGGATAACGGTTCCAGATTCAAAAGATGTCCCGTGAAACTGAAATTATCGCCAATTATCACACCCTTACCGATATGCACTTCCCCGGCTTCGATGCGGCAGTTTTGTCCGAAAGTAACTTCCGGCTCGATAGTGGTTTTTCGAGCTGTTATCAACGGTTGCCCGGATTCACAAGCGGTGGCTGGGCATATCTCTTTTTCCGGGGCTTGAAATAAAGTAACCATATCAGACCTCGACCAATGTTGATGTTTTTTTCGATTGGTAAAGTTTTTGAAGACGCCCGAAGAAATCCCGAGCCACTTTTGAAGGTTCGTATTGCCGGGCTCGCGTCATCATGTCGCGTCCCAGTTGTTTTCGCAGCTCCCGGTCATGTATTAAAAGGTCCATCGTCTGCTGCCATTTTTCGGTATCGCCATGAGGGATGGCCAGTTTTTCGTGAGCGATAAAATCGGTGCCCAGGGAAACATCATCAACATGGTAAAGGGTGCGGTAATCCGGTTCGAAATAAACCACCGGGAGCCCGGCGTTCATGGCTTCTATCAGCGAAGACCCGGCCCCGGAAGGGAAGAGGTCAACATATATATCCGCCATGCCCAGGCACTCCATTATATCGTCACGGAAGCCGGGTGTTATAATACGCTTCCTGACGGCGAGGTTATCGGGGAGTAAATCGCCCGTTTCGGGCAGACCGACGGCCATAAAAAAGGTGTCCTGATTCCTTTCAAGGAGAGACCGAAGCTGTTCCCAGAAAATTTTCTGCCGGTAACGCGGTGCCCGGTTGACACTGATTAATAAGGGGCTTGTTTCGGGGATACCGAAGGTTTTTTTGTGGTGAGGTGTGACTTTGGCATTACGCGTGAGGGGAATCACTCCGGGAGCCGTCCGGGTGCAGCATTCCGGGTATTGTTTGCGGGTGGTGAAGACCAGGTCCATTTCATGGGAATATTCGGACTGCTGGTGTTCCAGCGCCGCCTGGCACAAGGCCGGATGCAGGGCGGCGATAAAATTATAGACCGGTACGAAATATGTCGTCTGGTAAACTAAAATGTCAATGCCGTCATTGACAATCTGTCTGGTCAGATATTCCACCTGCCCCATCGGGCTGAGGGCTCGTTCGGGGAAACGTACCCGGCACTGGTTTTTTTTCAGCTCGTTTACCGTGATATCATAGCTCTCTTTGCGGGCGACAGCTTCGTCAAGCGACCAGCGGGAATAAAAATAGAGTTCGAGATTCTCGCGGTCATGATGTTCCGCCAGGGGGTAATAAGTTCTGGAAGGCGCCTGTTTTTGGGAAAAGCCCTCCAGCAGAAAACCGATTCTCAGTTTATCGCCTATTTTATTTGCGGCTCGATGGTCATCGACCCATTTTTTCAGCGGGTGTTTGAGAGCTGTCAATTTAATAAATGCGTTAAGGTCTTCATCGACCCGGGCATATTTATAACCGGGAGTGTGGCTGAACATGTTCTCGGCATAAATCGATACATAAGTATATTGAAGGAAGTCATCGAGACGTTTTTCCTCAAGAGCGGCTATGGCGGCCCGTTTCCAAAGGTTTTGAATGGCCGGAATAGCTTCTATATCCTGGTATAACCGGGTAAGGTTCATGATTACCGTTTCATTGGTATACCCGGTCATTTTGGCCAGTCGGAGAAGGTGAGCTTCAGCCAGGTCGCGCCGGTTTTCCTGCAAACGGACAGCGGCTTCACGGGATAAGGCTTCGATACGTTTTCGGGGGTCTTCGGTGAACATCTCCAGCGGCAAGGACGATGATGTCGCCGACAATCCCGGATTATTAGCGGGTTCAAGGATTTCATTATTACTGACGGTTTCGGGCAGGGCGACTTTATTTTCACCGGACGATTTATCCGTCTCCCGGCCGATTATTGTCTCGATTTTCTCCAGCTGGGCTTCCAGCGAATAACTGGTTTCAATAAACCGGCGGTATTCGGCCGGAAGGTACTTGTTTTCGGTTACCAAGCGAATAAAATCGCCAATAGTGGTCCAGATGTAATCTATCGGGTAAATACTGCGGGCGCCGACAAAATTATGTATCACCGGTTTAAGGCCGCAGGCCATCGCCTCCATGAGGCCGACCGGGTGTCCCTCCAGGACCGAACTGCAGATGATGTAATGTTTATCCGCCAGCCAGGATGGAACGTCGTCCACCCAGCCGTCAAGATGCAAATTTTCTTTAATGTCCATATCGCATATCATCTGTTCAAAGTAGAGACGGTAACGAAGGTCCTTGATATCCCCGCCGATATGCAATTGATAAGCAGGGTCGGTTTGCAGTAATTCATGGAAGGCGTGCAGCAACAGCATGGGACCTTTTTTGTAATTCAAGGAACCCAGAAAAGCGAGCTTCTTGCCGCGCTCTTTTTCCATGAAGGCGAATTTCTTGAGGTTGATGCCGTTGGGAATGGAATGCAGACGCACTTTTTTGGATAACTGGGGTACCTGCTGTTGCACCAGGGTGCGGATATGGTCGGCTACAAAAATCAGATCATCAACCTTTGTCCAGTTGATGCGGTCCGCAAAACCCCGGAATACTTCATAGCTGTGCAGGCGACAGATAACCTGTTTTTGGGTCAGAAGATTGGCCTTCTGGCTGGTTAGTATCATGGTCAGTTCATTAGCCCATTCCAGCCAGACTATGTCAGCCCAGATGACATTGGCTTCAATTTCATTGATATCCTGGCTGTAACAGGTGCGAACTTCGTATTTTTTCTGGAAATGACCGACAATATCACCCAGAAAGGTATCCCAGCCGGGTAAAGCCAGGAAAGCAATTTTACCTTTCTTATGAAATTCAGTTTCCAAACTGTCAAGTGCCTCGGTCATTTCCCGGTCTTCGGGATACTGCCTCAGATATCGCTTCAGGATTATCCTGACCGAGGGAGTCCCGGCGGTTCTGGCCAGCTCGGTAAAATTGAGAAGGGCTTCCCGGTAAAAGGGGTCTATTTCGAGAGCGCGGGTAAAATAATCGATCGCGGTCTCAATATTCTGTTTCTGCAGGGCTATTACACCGAGGTTATTGTAAGCTTCTTTCTGAAGGGGCACGTCCTGAATCAGCTTTTGAAAATATTTTTCCGCTTCGTCTATTTTCCCCTTGCTGAAGAGGTCTTCACCGGTTTTGACAGCATCCATAGAATTAGGGTTTCCTATACACATGTTATTTTCATTTATTATTTGTATCGGTAATTGGTGTGCAAAACTTGAACACCTGTAAGGAGGAGGTTAAAAGATAAAAAACATGAAAAATGATATATTAAAAGGACTTAAAAGGTCGTATTTTATGAGGTGATGGTGAACTTAAACCGGTTTAAACTGTTAGATGCCAATGGAGTTATATTAGCTCGGCGGTTAAAATATGTATTGACAAGTTCGATATTAATTTATAAGTTTAAAGTTCTTTAAATTTTGGTGTTGTCGAAAGGTTCGATGGGCGATTAGCTCAGTTGGTTAGAGTACTTGCTTGACATGCAAGAGGTCACTGGTTCAATTCCAGTATCGCCCACCATAATTTGCGGGCTGCCAGGGTCAGAGAACTTAAGCCGGGCACCCGCCTTTATTTAGAGGTTTGGAAAAATGTCGCAGGTTAATATAAAATTCCCCGATGGTTCGGTTAAGGATTTTGCGGTCGGGACCACCGGACTTGAAATAGCTCTTTCAATATCGCCCCGCCTGGCTAAGGAAGCGATTGTCGTCCGGGTTAACGGCGAGCTCAGAGATTTGTGTTACCCCATACCCCGCGATGCCGAGGTGGAAATATTGACTTTCAACGACCCGGACGGGAAAAAAGTCTTCTGGCATTCCAGTTCGCATATCATGGCTCAGGCGGTACAGGAGGTTTTCCCCGGCGTCAAGCTGGCTATCGGGCCGCCTATTGATGAAGGCTGGTATTACGATTTCGAAGTGGACCATCCCTTTACTCCCGAGGACCTGGAAAAAATAGAAAATAAGATGGCGGAAATAATCGCCGAGGATGCCCCTTTTCACTGCGAACATAAGTCCCGTCAGGACGCGCTGGACTTTTATCGCCAGCATAAAGGTGATTACAAGGTGGAACTTCTGGAAGAAATGGCCGACGATACGGTCACATTTTATTATGACTCCCGTTTTGTGGATTTGTGTCGGGGCCCACATATCCCCAGTACCGGTATTATTAAAGCTTTCAAGCTCATCGCCAGCTCCGGAGCTTACTGGCGCGGAGATGAGAAAAATAAAATGTTACAGCGTATTTATGGTGTTTCTTATCCGAAGAAAGCGATGCTGGAAGCTTATCTCACCCGGCTCGAGGAAGCTAAAAAGCGCGACCATCGCCTGCTGGGCAAACAACTGGAGTTATTCACCATAAACGAAGAAGTCGGGGCGGGACTGGTTCTGTGGATGCCGCGGGGCGCCCGCATTCGCAATGAAATGGAAAATTTCTGGCGGGAAGAGCATCTCAAGTACGGCTATGAACTGGTTTATTCGCCCCATATCGCCAACCTGGACCTCTGGAACCGCAGCGGCCACACCGGCTTTTATGCGGAAAACATGTATCAGCCGGTTGAAATCGATGACCGCAAGTTCCAGCTCAAACCGATGAACTGCCCGTTCCATATCAGCATGTACAAGTCACGGCTCTGGTCCTACCGGGATTTGCCTTTGCGGTGGGCGGAGCTGGGTACGGTTTACCGGTATGAAAAACCCGGCGTGCTTCATGGTTTGATGCGGGTACGGGGTTTCACTCAGGACGATGCTCACCATTTTGTCACCCCGGAGGGCATGGAAGCGGAACTGGTCTGGCTTCTGGATTTCTGCGCCCATATTCTGCGTTCATTCGGTTTTACGGATTATAAGATATTTTTATCCACCCGTCCGGAGGATGCCATCGGCGAACCCGGGGACTGGGTGAAAGCGGAAAACGGTCTGCGGCAGGCCCTTGACAAAATCGGTTTTAAATACGATGTTGACGAAGGTGCCGGAGCGTTTTACGGCCCGAAAATAGATATTAATATTATGGATGCCATTGGCCGCAACTGGCAGTGCTCGACGATTCAGTTCGATTTTTCCATGCCGGAGCGCTTTGACCTGCATTATATTGATGCTAACGGACGGCAGCAGCGACCGTACATGATTCACCGGGCTCTGCTGGGTTCGATAGAGCGGTTTTTTGGCGTGCTCATTGAAAATTATGCCGGCAATTTCCCGCTCTGGCTGGCACCGATGCAGGTGAAAGTTCTGCCGATTACCGACAGTTTCAATGATTATGGTCGCCGGGTGGTGGAAAAATTGAAAGCCCGTCGTATCCGGGCGGAACTCGATGAACGGTCGGAAAAAATCGGGGCTAAAATTCGTGATGCCGAATTAATGAAAGTACCGTATATGTTCATTGTCGGCGCCAAAGAAGTCGAAAGTGATAAAGTAGCCGTAAGAAAACACGGCCACGGTGACCAGGGCAGCCTGGCGGTTGAGGAAATTATCGAGCGGTTGCTCGAGGAAATAGAAAGTAAAGGTTTAGAAAATAAAAAGGAATCTTAGGAGGAATTTATAGCCACGAAAGACGTACGGATAAACGACCGTATCAGGGTATCACCGGTTCGGCTGATTGGACCCGATGGTGACCAGCTGGGCATCATCCCCACCAATGAAGCTCTGAAAAGAGCGGCTGAATACGGGTTGGACCTGGTCGAAGTATCCCCCAACAGTCGTCCGCCGGTTTGCAGGATAATGGATTTCGGGAAGTTCAAGTACGAACTCTCCAAGAAGGATAAATTAGCCAAGAAAAAACAGCATACCTTTCAGATGAAGGAGATGCGTTACCGGCCCAAGACCGAAGAACATGATTACCAGTTCAAAACCAAACATGTTCGGGAATTTGTCGAATCCGGCAACAAGGTTAAAATTTTTGTTATCTTTCGCGGACGCGAAATGGCTCATGTGGAATATGGTCAAAAAATACTTGACCGTGTTAAAGGCGATCTAGCCGATATCGCTATGGTCGATTCTGAAGATAAACTGGAAGGTCGTAACCTGAGTATGATACTGAGCCCCAAACCGGAGGTCTTGAAAAAGGTTCAGGCGGAAAAAAGCGCTAAAAAGAAAAAACCGGAAAAATCCGTCAAAACCGATAAACGGGAAACGGCGGAGCCGGATGTAATATCGGAATCAGAAAAACAGGTTGATAGCAACATATAGATAGGATTTGTAAGATGCCGAAAATGAAAACTAAAAGCAGTGCTGCCAAACGGTTTAAGAAAACCGGTACCGGTCGCATAAAAAGAGAAAAGGCTTTTCGAACGCATAAATTTACCATGATGTCGCCCAAACGGAGACGTCAGTTGCGTAAAGCCACCCTGATAAGTGATTCGGACATGAAGAGTGTCAGACGAATGCTGCCCAACTGAGAAGGAACAGGAGATTAAACGATGTCACGCGCTAAAAATAATGTCCAGGCAAACCGACGCCATAAGAAAGTCTTGAAAAGAGCCCGGGGTAATTTTAATGCTCGCGGAAAGTTGTACCGCACCGCCCTGGAAACGGTGCACAAGGGATTAAAATATGCCTATCGCGACCGGCGGGCAAAAAAACGGGAATTCCGCACCCTGTGGATTGCCCGTATTTCCGCCGCCGCCAAAATGTGCGATACCAACTATTCGACTTTTATCAACGGTTTGAAAAAGGTCGGTGTCAACCTTGACCGCAAGGCTCTGGCGGATATCGCCGCCCGCGATATGGCTACTTTCACCAACCTGGCCAGAATGGCTGCCGGGAAATAAACCTGCAGTGCGTTAAAAATGTCACTGCTTGATGAGGTTACCCGATTAGAAACCGAAGCCCTCAGGGAGATAAAGGGGGCAGACTCACTTGAGGCGCTTAACGAACTCCAGATAAAATATCTGGGGCGCAAGGGCCTGGTTACGGCTGTCTTGAAAACTCTGGGAACCTTGCCGGTCGACGAACGTAAAACCGTCGGCGCCCAGGCCAACCGGGCTCACCAGGACTTGGAAAATCATTTTCAACTTGCTGCTCAAAAATTTTCCACCACCAGAGGGAAAAAGGATTTCGACCCGACTTTACCGGGTACCGGGCCACGTACCGGAACCATTCACATCGTCAACCGGGTAATGGGCGAGATATGTCATACTTTTTACGGGATAGGTTTTGAAACCGCCCGTGGCCCCCACGTGGAAACCGACCACTATAATTTCGAAATGCTTAATTTCCCCCCGGACCATCCAGCTCGCGATATGCAGGACACCTTTTTTGTCGAAGGCGGGCGGCTGTTAAGAACCCACACCACCCCGGTGCAACCGCGGGAACTGGAAAAAAGAAAACCGCCGGTTAAAATCATCACCCCCGGGAAAACTTTTCGCAACGAGGAAATTTCGACACGCGCCCACGTCTCTTTTCACCAGGTGGACGGCTTTCTTGTCGATGAAGGTGTGACCATGGCCGACCTCAAGGGAGCGCTGGTGGCCTTCTGTAAAGCTTTCTTCGGTTCCGGTCTTAAATTGAAATTTCGGCCCTCTTTCTTCCCCTTCACTGAGCCCTCGGCCGAAGTTGATATATCCTGTTTTTTATGTAACGGTGTCGGTTGCCAGCTGTGCAAATATTCCGGCTGGCTGGAAATTCTCGGATGTGGTATGATTCACCCTAAGGTTCTGGAAAATTGCGGTTACGACAGTGAGAAATATACCGGCTATGCCTTCGGTATGGGAGTCGAGCGGGTAGCCATGCTTAAATACAAAATTAATGATATCCGACTCCTTTTTAATAATAACCTTCGTTTCCTCAGGCAGTTTGCATAATCATGAAAGTTTCTTATAAATGGTTGCTGGAATTAACCGGTCTTGATTGGCCGGTAGAAAAAGTGGCCGAACGGCTCACCCTGTCCGGAACAGCCTGTGAAGAAATAATTCCCCTGTCAAAATACCTGGATAAGGTGGTCGTGGGCGAAGTAATTGATTTACAGAAAATCGAGGGCGCGGATAAAATCAAAAAAGCCACGGTCGTCACCGGTCGTGAAAAATATGACCTGGTATGCGGTGCCCCGAATGTTGCGGTGGGTCAGAAAGTTCCGGTCGCTCTGCTGGGAGCCCGTCTGGCCGGTGATATAACAATTAAAAAGGTTAAAATCAGAGGGGTGGAATCAATCGGGATGATTTGTTCTGAACGGGAACTGGGTCTTTCCGACGACCATTCCGGCATCATGGTCCTGGACGGTAAGGCTGTGCCCGGCACGTCAGTAATTGACGAACTGGACCTGGACGATTATATCATGAATTTCGAGCTGACCCCCAACCGGCCTGATTCGATGTCGGTGACAGGCATTGCCCGTGACCTTCAGGCTCTGGCCGGAGTGAAAATTAGAAAACCTGTTTTCGAATTGAAAGAAGCCGACCGGAAGACTGCGGCTTATATTAAAGTTGATATTGAAGACGCCGTGGGTTGTCCCCGCTATGCGGCCAGGATAATTGACGGTATAACCATTGCCGGGTCGCCCTGGTGGCTCAAGAAAAAACTTATCGCCGCCGGGATACGCCCGATTTGTAACGTGGTAGACATCACCAACCTGGTAATGCTGGAAACCGGTAATCCTCTCCATGCCTTTGACCTCAAACTCTTTGGTTCCGACCGTGTCCTGGTACGCAAAGCCCGGGATAAGGAGAAGTTTGTTACCCTCGATGGCGAGGAGCATGAGCTCAGCCCGGATGTTCTTTTAATTACCAATGGCAACACCGGGGTGGCTGCTGCCGGGGTTATGGGCGGACTTAACTCGGAGGTTAAAACCGACACGCACACAATCCTTCTGGAGGCGGCCTATTTCAACCCCCGGATTATCCGTAAAAGCCGCAAATATCTCGGTCTTGTTACCGAATCTTCAACACGTTTTGAAAAGGGCGTTGACCCTAATAATATTCCTTATGCCATTGATCGGGCAGCGTATTATTTTAAAGAGATTGGCGGGGGAGAGGTGCTTAACGGGATTGTGGATTGTTATCCACAACCTATATTCCCGGTTAAGATATCTTTTCGTCCTGACCGTTGTAACTCTATTTTAGGTACGGCGTTAAGTTCCGATCGCATGAAAGAGATTTTGTCCGGGCTCGATTTTGAGATTACCGGAAGCAATCCTCTTAATGTGACTGTACCTACTTTCCGGCCGGATATCGAGCAGGAAATCGACCTCATCGAAGAAATTGCCCGTATCGAAGGTTATGCCGCAATCCCCGACACCGAGGTAAATATCGGCCCGCTTTATACCCCGGTACACTTTGTCGACCGGTTTGAAGATGAAGTTCGCTCAGTTCTAACCGGTTCCGGGTTCGATGAAATATTAGGTCATGGCCTGGCCGATAGCCGTCAGGCTAAAATATTGAATCCTGACCTGTCCCGGCTCCGCATTATCAACCCGGTTTCAGAGGATCTTGATATAATGCGCAATTCGCTCATACTTACTGCTCTGACCGTGGTCAACCACAATCTCTCCCATCGGCTTATTGATATGCGGCTCTTTGAGATTGGCCGGGCTTATTTCCCGCCGGATAAGGATGGGAACTGGTTAGAGGAAGACCGGATATCTCTGACGGTTTCCGGCAATACATCCGGCAGCTGGCGGGAAAAACCCCGCCCACAGGATTTTTATGATTTAAAAAGAGCGATAGAAAATCTGGCCCTCCATTTCCACTGGCCGGAAATTACCTTCCAGGAAATAAAGACAAACTTCTTTGATGAAAGTATTTCATATAAATTGTCTTCCGGACCGACGGATATAGGCTTGATAGGTAAAATAGCCGAGCCGGTAGCTAAAAAATTTGACATAAAACAAGAAGTATATATTGCTGAATTGAAGATTAATCCTTTAATTACAATAAGTCGAGAGGCGGTTATATTTGAACCATTGCCGGTGTATCCCGCCGCCCCTCGTGATCTGGCGCTGGTGGTTGATGTTAATGTGAAAGTCGGGGATATCATTAAACTTATTCAAAAAACAGCCGGCCCGACGGCCGAATCGGTCAATGTTTTTGACCTGTACTCCGGAGAACAAATACGAAAAGGGAAAAAATCCATTGGCATCGCCATCACTTACCGCTCCCCGGAAAAAAGTTTGACCGGCGACGAAGTTGATAATTTGCAAGGCAATATAATGGCTGAGTTAAAAAAATTGTTTAACGCCGAAATAAGGGAAAAATAATTATGGGGGATAAATTTCAACTGCTTGAGGAGAAGGTTGATAAAGTCATTACTTTGGTGGAAAAGTTAAAGACTGATAATAAACTGTTGAAAGAAGAAAATAATCGTCTTCAAGTGGAACTTCATGAAATCAAAAACAGTTTTGCTCAGTATAAGACGGTTCATGCCGACCAGTCCAATAGTATAAAAGAGAAACTGACCTCAGTTTTGAACCGGGTGCAGGAATTAGAACAAATAGAACTATAATTTTTTTATTGACATAAATAAGTCTTATTAGTTAGCTTATTGCGACCTAAAAAGATAGGATTGAAAAATACGGTAAGTTAGAATAAATTTTTTATGCCTGACTTGATTAACGAGAATAAAGTTATAGTAAATATATTTGGTGAGGAATATCCCATAATCGGGGATAATGACCCGGATTACATCAACGGAGTCGCCAAGTATGTTGATACGAAGATGAAAGAAGTCGCCAGTATAAGCCCTTCCAAGGCGCGAGATAAATTAGCTATCCTGACTGCCTTGTCGATTGCCTCCGAACTGAAGGAAAAAAACGATATTCTGGACCGTATGGAAAAACAGAAGGGTAATTTACTGGATAACTTGCTCTCGCGTCTCGATAAAGCTCTGGGAGCGCCGTTCGAGATAGACTGACCATCCGGTCAGCCATCTGTATTTTTCTCTCCATAACATGACAATTATTAACTGTCCGATTATTCGGATTGGAGGACTAGATGGTAAGCGTCATCTACCTTGTTGCGGTGGCGGTTATTGTGGCGGTTGTCTCATTCAGTGCCGCCTGGTTCATATCCCGACGTCTGGGTGAAAAAAGCTTAAATAATGCCCGGCAGGAATCACAACGAATTATCAATGAAGCCCGGAAAGAAGCAGAAATAAAGAAAAAAGAAGCTATTCTTGAAACCCGGGAAGAATGGTTTAAGGTTAAAAGTAATTTTGACCGGGAAATGGAAACCAAAAGGCGGGAACTGGAAACTTTAGAAAAAAACCTGAACGAAAAGAACAGCTCCCTCTTGAAAAAATTCGAGCTTCTGGAAACACGGGACAAAGAGCTGGGTAATCGGGAAAAATCGCTTCACGGACGGGAAAAGGGGATTGAAATCAGGGAACGTGAGATTGCGGAAATTATCCGGTCTCAAAACGAAAAACTTCAGAGAATCGCTCAAATGACTCCTGAAGAAGCCAAAAAACAACTGATGGATAATATGGTGGCTGATGCTAAGATGGAAGCCGCGGCTTATATTAAAGAAATCAAGGAGAAAGCCGAACAGGATGCGGAGAAAGAAGCCCGCGAGGTTATACTGTCCGCTATTTACCGTTGTGCCGCCGACCATACCGTGGAAACCACTGTCTCGGTGGTTAACCTGCCCAATGATGAAATGAAGGGTCGCATTATCGGCCGGGAAGGACGGAATATCCGCGCTTTTGAAACTTCCACCGGTATCGATGTCATTGTAGATGATACACCCGAAGCGGTGATTCTCTCCGGGTATGACCCGGTCCGGCGGGAAATCGCCCGTATGGCTCTTGAAAAACTTATTTCCGATGGTCGTATCCATCCGACTCGTATCGAAGAGGTGGTGGATAAAGCCCAAAAGGAAATGGATGTCATCATCCGCGAAGTCGGCGAACAAGCCTGCTTCGAACTGGGCATTCATAACCTGCACGTCGATATAATAAAGTTACTGGGTAAATTGAACTACCGGACCTCGTATGGACAGAATGTCCTGGCGCACTCCAAAGAGGTGGCCATGTTGTGCGGTTTGATGGCCGCGGAACTGGAACTGGATGCCATGCTGGCCAAGAGATGCGGTCTGTTGCATGATGTCGGGAAAGCCATCGACCGGGAAACCGAGGGAACCCACACCGAAATCGGCGCCGATTTCATCAGCCGGTACAAAGAGGATGAAATCGTAGTCAATGCCATTCTTTCGCATCATGGCGATGTTCCGATGCACAGTCCTTATCCTATTCTGGTGCAGACCGCCGATGCTGTTTCCGGCGCCCGTCCCGGCGCCCGTAGGGAACCGCTCGAAGCCTATATTAAACGCCTGCAGCAACTGGAAGAGCTGGCGGACAGTTTTAAAGGCGTGGCCAAGGCGTATGCTATCCAGGCGGGACGGGAAATAAGGGTGATTGTGGAACATTCCCTTATTGATGACCTGGCGGCTTCAGTTCTGGCCGGCGATATCGCCGGTAAAATTGAGAAGGAAATGCAGTATCCCGGTCAGATTAAAGTTACCGTGATTCGGGAAACCCGCTCGACCGAATTTGCTAAATAGGTTGTTCTGTCTTAAAATTCTGTTTGATTATAAAGTGGAGTATGCTTAAACTCCACTTTATTGTTAAAGCCGGTCAATTTGGGCGGAAATGACCGGTACAATTGTTTAATCCGCCTTAGAAAGTAACAAAATGGCTCTTTTCACAATCCTGTTTGTCTCCGATATCTGCGGCAAATCCGGCCGCCAGGCGGCGGCTCATATGATTAAACCCCTGTGCGAAAAATACAAGGTTGATTATGTCATTGCTAATGTCGAAAATGCCGCCGGCGGGTTCGGAATCACACCCGAAATGTCACGTAAAATCTTTTCCTACGGGGTCAATATCCAGACATCGGGCAATCATATTTGGGACCGTATCGATATCCTGGAATATATGAAAGAAGAAGCAAAGCTCTTAAGACCGGCGAATTATCCTGCCGACGTTCCCGGCGGCGGTTTTTACGTGGATACCCGCGGGGATACTAAAATCGGGGTAATAAATCTGATGGGAAGGACTTTCATGGCCGATATCGACTGTCCTTTTAGGACTGCTTCCAGGATCCTGCGCCAGTTGAGCGAGGAAGTTAAAATAATCTTCGTGGATTTCCATGCTGAAGCAACCTCGGAAAAACAGGCTATGTTTTATTATCTGGACGGTCAGGTATCAGCTGTTATAGGAACCCATACCCACGTACA
>JAQUSF010000123.1 GCA_028715215.1 Candidatus Zixiibacteriota bacterium | reverse complement strand
CACCCGCCACCGGTGACAGCCTGAAATATTATATCCCTCTTCGGGGTTCGGTTTATGGTCCGGACTATAAATTCCTGACTTTATTTTATAAATTCGAAAACGAGCAACCGGTCGAACTCTTGACTGAAACCAGTGAGTTTTTTGATACCCTCATTTATAACTGGAATATATCCGGCCTTAGCGCCGGTCTTTATACAATAGTATTGACGGGGGAATTCGATGGCAGTCAGCTGAGAGACTCCGTCATGGTGGATATTCTATCGACTTTCGCCGCCGGCTGGCCCCAGAAACTTCCCGGCCGCGCCTCTCTTACCGCCGCCTGCGCTGACCTTGACAATGATAACTTCAAAGAAATCATCGTCGGCACCAGTTATGGTCTTAATGTTTTCAGGTATGATGGTGAACCTCTGGAAGGTTTTCCGGTTCTCATCAATGAAGACACCCGTTGTATTCCGGCTGTGTACGATGTCGACCGGGACGGATACAAGGATATCATCATAACCACTGAAGAAGGTATTCACGTTTTCAAACGCGACGGCTCTTATGCCCCCGGCTGGCCCCGCTCCTGTCCGACCGGCTTTTTATCCTTCGGTTATCCCACTCCGACGGTTACCCGCCTGAGTGCCGACCAGGATTCGGTCATTATCATTGTTAATGACGTGGGTGACGTTTACGCCTTCGAGCTGAACGGCGATTCCTACTTTTATTCCCTCGAAGGTTATTTCACGTCCTTCAATCAACAGCCTTCCGGTTCTTTCTATTACGGCGGCAATTCCGTAACCTCAGCCGACCTGACCGGTAATAATATCAACGAAGCAGTGGTGTCATATTCGTCCTCGTACCCTTATGCCGGGGTGGGATTATTTGAAAGTCGTTCGGGACTACCGGCTTTCAACCAGCCGTTACCCTATGTATTGACCACTTCCGTCATATACGGGATGGTTCTGGGTGACCTCACTGGTGACCATCTCCCGGAAATCATCGCCAACGGTTATGACAATAACGGGACACGTACAATCTGGGCGCTTTCCGGCGGAAAATATATTTTGCCTGGCTGGCCCGTAACCCTTCCCAATGTGACCGGTTGGCTGAGCACTTTCCCCATGGTCGCGGACCTTGACCTGGATAAGTCCCCTGAAATATTATGTACTTACTTCGAGTTTGACATAGCCTCCCTGTATATCTTCCGAGCCGATGGCAGTCCTTACATTCAAATCGATGGCCGTCCTGCCGGCGAAGCTTTCCATCAACCGGTGACTTTCGGAGTTCCGATAGTGGCCGACTTGCTGGGCGACCAGCACCCGGAAATCATTATCCGGTCGGGGTACATCTTCCCGGGTACGGGCCCGGAACGGCTCTATGTCCTCGATTATACCGGTCACCCTGTCCCCGGCTGGCCGATCGAAACCCCCACCCGAAATTCGATGGTTTTCTCCACCCCTTTCGCCCCCCTGGTGGATGATATCGACAGTGACGGCAAAGTGGAAATGATCTTAATAGGTGATGCCAACGATATTTACATCTGGGACTTTGAAACTGATTACCGCCGGGGTAAAAACAGTGCCCGTCTTTTTATGGATAATCACAACAGTCTTAATCTGGCCACCCGGGATATCATCACCGATATTACAGAACCCGACAAACCTTCTGTCCTGCCGACCGGTTTTCAACTGGCTCAGAATTATCCCAACCCGTTTAACCCCCGCACCATGATTGAATTCTCCCTGCCGGTTCGCAGTAATATAAAGCTGGAAATCTACAATATACTCGGTCAAAAAGTAACGACCTTACTGGAACAACCTCTTAAAGCCGGTACTTACAAAGTTGACTTCGACGGCAGCAACTATGCTTCGGGAATTTATTTTTATCGCCTGAAAACCGATGACTACCAACTAACGCGAAAGATGATGTTACTGAAATGAAGAAACTGTCTCTCATATTATTTTTTGTGTCCTGGCTGTTCAGCGGAACTATAAGGGCAACCATCAGCCAGGATCCTGATTACACCTTCATGTGGAACGGTTTTAATTCGGTTACCATTATCGACAGTTTCGCCATAACCACCACAAAGGAAGGCCTGGTCGTGTTGAAATACGACCGTTCCTCAAAAAATTACCGGGAACTTAATAATACCTTTCTTAATTCCGAACCGTACCTTCAAAAACTTTCCGGAACCGTCTTGACCGTCCGCACCACCGCCGATGTTCTATACTTTGTCGATGTCGGCAACCTGCCTCAAATAACTATTCTGGGCAAAGTCGATGTTGACTTCCCCTTCCATGATTTTGCCCTTCATAACCAGGACCTTTATATCTGTGCCGGCTATGACGGGCTGTTTCGTTATTCCATGATCAACTATAAGATGGCCGCTTTTGCTGATTCAAGCCGTACGGGTATCCACTATACCCGCGTGGATGTATATGATAATGAACTATATGCTCTCGACGATTATAACGGCATTTTGAGATATGACCTGACCGGGGTAGGCTTTGGCAAATTTATCGACTATCTCTACATACCGTTCCAGGCCACCTCATTTGTTAAAATAGATTCCATTGTGGTGATCGCCTCCAAAAAGCAAAAAATCATGCTGGGTCATTTTGGCGCCGAACCGGAAGTTACCGACACGGTGGAACTTATTCTCAACCCGACTGCAGTTTTTGCCCGGGATTCACTGATAATTGTTCTTGATTCGAGCCAGCATGTTACCCAGATAATTAATCGCAATAATCCGGAATATCCTTATATCTCTCTTCTTGAAGCACCGGATAAAAGGTTCCAGGGTGATTTCACGGTTATTAACAACCGCACCTGTCTTATCTTTCCTTCACCTAATTTTGGTCTGGTCCTTTACAACCTGGCCGAAATTACCACCCTGGCTACTCCGATAATCGGCTTTAACCGCCCCGGTCCCGTTACCGACATGACCATCTATAACGGGAGCCTTTTTACCGGCGGCAGTAATAACCCTCTCGATAAGTACATATTGTCAATTGACGGCAAGCCTACTTATCGAACCACGCTCTATAACACACTGAATAATATAAGTTCATTATATTTATCCGGAGACAGCCTTTTCATATATTACCCCAAAATGAGCGATGCCGTCATTGTCAATATTGCCAATTTCCCGATTACTTATGAAGGTTTCATCGGCGTATCGCGCGATAATGTCAATAACATCATTTTCCAGGACCGGCGGATAAACAACCGGCGTCCCTTCTTTGCCGCCAGTAAAAACGGTTTTGACGTTTACACCGTTTCCGATTCCAATACGGTCACCCGTACCGCCTCAATTAATATCATTGATGAAGTTCATGATTTTGCCGTTCAGGATTCCATTATTGTTGTCTCCACCAATAAAAGTTCACTGTGGCTTTACCGCCTTTATGACAATTTTACGGTGGAATTTCGAACCACCATCGGCTTACCCTTTACCGCTAATAAAATCCAGTCCTATAATCATCGCCTGATGGTGTTCAGCGGTTCCCAGCTTATAATTTTTGATGTTACCGACCCTAAAAAAAGCCATCTTGATACTTCCCTCAGTATTACGCTGCCTGTTTACGACTGTGCCATAACCGGCAATCGCATGTACACCGTGGGACCATTCGGAATTCAGGTATTTGATATGACCGGCAGGGTCCCGCGACTGCTCGATTACGGTGGTCGCAGCGGCCAGGTAATTACCGCTTATGAACACATTGCTGTTATTTCGAATGGATATTCCATACATATTTATGATTTTAGAGATGTTCTGACCGACTATGAACCGGTCGTCGATAACCTCCCGGCTGAATATTATCTTTCCCAGAATTACCCTAATCCGTTCAATCCGGTTACTACCATTGAATTCAGTCTGCCGCGGCGGGGCCAGGTCGAACTGTCCGTTTATAATATTCTCGGACAAAAAGTGACCACCCTGGTAGATGAAGAAAAATCAGCGGGCCGGCATACTGTCGAATGGCGCGGCACCGGCAGTGACGGCCACTCTCTGGCAAGCGGCATATATCTTTACCGTTTACTTGTTGAAGGCTACACCGAAACCAGAAAGATGATACTTATAAAATAAGCTGTTTTTGAAATATTGATTTGATGTTGGGAAAAAACTCACAGTTTCTGATGGCATTGATATGTATGCTGGCGGAAACGGTCACGGCTGCCACTTTTACCGTCACCACCCGCAACGATACCCACGATATTTTTCCCGGTGACGGAGTGTGTGTCGATTACTACCACCCGGATTCCGCTTTTTGCAGTTTAAGGGCGGCCGTCGAAGAAGCCAATGCCCGTCCCGGCCCTGATACTGTTTTTATTCCTTTCGATACTCTTCCAATAAAATTATCCCTGGGTACGTTACACGTGACGGATGACAGCACCACTATCATCGGCTGTAACCAGACGGTCATCGATGCCGTCAACAACCCGGCTTTTTCCTCGGCGCTGTATATCAGCTCTGACTATAACAGCATTAAAGGGGTGACTGTAAAGCGTTCCCGCAATCATGGCTTGCTGATTGAAGGTAAAAATAACACCATCGGCGGCGTCTCCGGTGAGGAACGTAATATCATCATCGGCAGTGGCATTGATAATGAAAACGCCTGCGGTCTTTATATAACCGGTCCCGAGGCCGTGGAGAATGTCGTCACCGGGAATTTCATCGGTATGTATGACAACGGCACCAGAACCGACGGTAACCGGAATGGTCTTGGACTCGCCGACCGGGCCAATCATAATCATATCGGCGGCCTTTTACCCGAAGAAATAAACCTGGTCTCCGGCAATAAGAATTACGGCATCATTATCACTGACGGGGCATATGAGAACTTTGTATACAACAATTATATCGGACCGGATATAACCGGCGGCGCCGGGGCGGGTAACGGCCGGGGCGGTATAAAAATTACTTCCGCCGCCCATCATAATAAGGTCGGCGCCGACAGTTATGAATCAGGTAATCTTATCTCGTTCAATAACGGCAACGGTATCGAAATTTCCGGCTACCTGACCGATTATAACCTGATTCAGAGTAATTACATCGGAACCGACATTACCGGTATTTTCGCCCTGGGAAACAAATCCGCCGGCATTACCGTATCCGCCGGCGCCCGATATAACCTCATAGGCGGAACGTACGCCGTAACCGGGAACCTTATATCAGGTAACGCCGCTGACGGAGTGTTAATTACCGGTTCCGGAACGGTTTCCAATACCGTCGCCGGTAATATTATCGGCGCCAATTATCGGGTGGCGGGTTATGTCGGTAACGGCACGGTTTTCGGCGCCGGTGTGACCATTTCAGAAAATGCCTCGGAAAATACTATCGGAGGGAAACTTGAAGGTGACCGTAATATCATCTCCGGTAACGAATACTATGGCGTCTATCTGACCGGTTCCGGAACCAGTTACAACAAAATTATCGGCAACTATATCGGTGTCAATGCCACCGGCACCAGTTCTCTTTATAACGGTTCCGGGGTGGTTCTCCGCTACGGGGCAAAAAACAACCAGGTAGGCGGTTCCCGGAACGGCGAAGGCAATGTCATTTCGGGAAACCGCGGCGATATTTTTCCCTTCAGCGCCGGTGTTATTATATACGATGCCGGCACGGACTATAACCGGGTCATCGGTAACTTGATCGGTACCAGTGTTGATACCACCCGCGCCCTGCGTAACGGCATCGCCGGCGTCATCATTGGCAACGGCGCCCGGTCCAATGTTATCGGCGGTACCGAATCCGGGGAAGCCAATGTGATTGCCGGTAACGGTTCCGGTTCATATTTGCCGACTGTTGGCCGCGGAGTGCACATCTTCGGCGAAGGCACCCGGAATAACCGGATAACAGGCAATTACATCGGCTCCGCCCCGAATAACCTGCTTACTATCGGCAATCAGGGGCATGGTATCGGTATCGGTGATGGTGCCTGTGATAACAACATCGGCGGACAAACCAGTTTCGACGGCAACCTCATTGCCGCCAATAAAGGGCATGGAATATTAATCACCGGACCTGCTACTTACTCCAACACCCTTCGTTACAACCACATCCATACCAACGACAGCCTGGGAATCGCCCTTCGCAACCAGGCTCAGAATAATATCGTTTCGCCAATGCTAACCGAAATTGCGGCCAACTATATTTCCGGCCATAACGCTCCGGCGGGTGGAACGGTTGACATTTACCTGGCGGCCCCTGACCCATCGGGTTATGGCGAGGGTAAGGAATGGCTTATTTCCACCGAAGCCGACAGTTTGGGCTGTTTTAAGGTTCTGTTGTCCGCCCCCCTGTCTCTTATGGACACTCTGACTGCCGTTGCTACCGACCCTATGGGCAATACCTCCGAATTCTCTCTCAATACGGTACAAAATATTTTCACCGGAATTTCAGAACCCGAGTCCGACCTTCGGCCGGAGGTATACAGCCTGTCACCAAATTATCCCAATCCCTTCAACCCGCTGACATTAATAGAATACCATCTGCCCCGAACTTCCCGGGTACAGCTTATGATATATAACTCTCTGGGACAGAGGGTAAAAATACTGGTTAATGAAACTCAAAAAGACGGAACCTATCTGGTAAAATGGAACGGCACTGATGATAACGGTCAAAAAGTCTCCAGCGGTATTTACCTATACCGCATCGAGGCTGATCATTTTATCCAAACCCGAAAAATGTTATTATTAAAATAATCCTTATCGGTAATTCTTCATTAAAACCATTATGATTTTCCATTCTTCAGAAGTTACCGGCTGAATCGACAAGCGATTCCCTTTCCGGGTAACCATCATTTTTTGAAGACCCGGCGTCTTTTTCAGAACCTCCAGTGGGATAATCTTCGGAAGCTTCAAGACAAACTGAACCTCGACCGCATACCAGACCGGTTTGTCGGAGTGCACCTTGGGATCGTAATACTGACTTGAAAGTTCCAGAGCGCTCTTATCAGGAAAACCTTCCCTCACCACCCGGCAAATACCGGCAATACCCGGCGGTTGCACCCGGCTGTGATAAAAGAACACCTCATCCCCGACTTTAATAATATCTCGCAACATATTGCGTGCCTGATAATTACGAACACCGTCCCATACCGCAACACCCTTTGGTGCCCGCTGTAAATCATCTATTGAAAAAGTGTCCGGTTCTGATTTGAAAAGCCAATATCTTTTAGCCATGATTACACTCAGCCTTTACAACAGTTTGGTATAAAATAACTTTTATGTTGCCTTAAAACCATTAGATTATTTGCCTGTAATATGTAATTGTTGACTCTGATAACATTGAGATTATATTAAAATAGAACGAAAAAAGTACCAGCTGATTTACTTTAAAAAAAATTATGGTCATTGTTCGAAAAAGTTTCATTTTTACCTTATTTTTGTTTATTACCGTTCTTTATATTTCTGCCGGGGCCGAGGTGGATTATACCCTCAAGCTGCAAGCAGGAGATATCATTCCTCAAAAATTAAAAGCGGTCTCTTCCCTGGCGACGTCGATGGTTGACCGCCATATCATTATCCAGTTCGAAAAACCACTGACCGAAAAAGATAAAGCGTACCTTGCCGAGAATGGCTTGAAGCTCCTCGATTATTTTCCCCATTTTGCCTATACCGCCCGATTAACCGGTATCCCGGATGAATCCATTTACACCGAAACCGCTGTCCGCTGGATAGGCCCTGTTGAACCGGCTTATAAAATCTCACCGAGGCTGGTTTTTCCGGATATTCACACGCAGGTACAACACAGATCCGGGCGAGCAAGGCTTTTTATTGTCTTTCATCGGGATGAAGATTTTAAATTCCAGGCCGAGCGGCTTAACAAGGAGTACGGCGCCGAAATCCTCGGTTTTGAACCAACCACTAACGGCGTGGATGTAGTTATACCTGACACCCTTTACAACGTCATTGCCGGGATTGATGCTGTTCTCTGGATAGAACCTGCCTTATTTTTCCCCGAAGAACACAATAATGCCAGCCGGGAAAATATCGGAGCCGAAACCCTTCAAACAACACCTTATAACCTTGATGGTTCCGGGATTGTCATGACGTTGTGGGATGGCGGCCAGGTAGATGCGAATCATCCGGATTTCGACAGCCGGGTTACACCCATGGATGCCGCGGCGATTACCACTCATGCCTCCCATGTCGCCGGTACCATTCTCGGTTCCGGCTGGGAGTCCGACGGCCTTTACAGCGGTATGGCTCCGGCGGCTGAAATCCTGTCTTACCTGTGGTGGACCACCAGT
>JAQUSF010000026.1 GCA_028715215.1 Candidatus Zixiibacteriota bacterium | reverse complement strand
GGCGGAGTTCCCGCAGCGGCTGGTGGTGAAATACAAGGCCAATGCCTATCGCGACCCATTTGAGACGCTGATAAATGAAAGCCGTACTTACGACAGCCCTATCCAGCAGCGCCTGGCCAACGTGGAAGGTTTGAAGCTGGTGGGGGTCATTGAGTCCGGCGCTGGAAACCGCGCTCTTTTTGAAGATAACGAAGGTTACAGTTATATTCTCCAGTCCGGGGATAAGGTCAAGAAAGGATATGTCCTGAGAGTAGAAAACGATCGCGTCTACTTCCAGATATTCGAATATGGCTGGAGTCGGACGGTGGCTTTAGAAATAGAAGAATATTAAAGAAAACGAAAGGCTGGTGTTGATATGTTTCGGAGCAAATTAAGAAAATTTATAATGGCACTGGGTATCATGTCGCTCGTGATTACCTTTCTTAATCTAACGCTGGCTGAGGAAGTTCAGGACCCTACTCAGCCGATTAAGAATCTTCAGTTTCAAGCGGCGGAAATAAGGTCGGTCCTGAATTTTCTGGCTGATTACGGCGGCGTGAACGTGGTCGTCGCCCCCGATGTCACCGGAACGGTAACCATTAAACTCCAGAATGTCATGTGGCGTACCGCAATGGATATTATCGGCCGTACCTATGACCTGGCGGTGGTTGATGAAAGCGACGGCTATATTCGCGTGCTGAAATCCGAGACCTACCGTAAGGAATTAACCGAAGAACGCAAACATGTCCAGGACCAGATGCAACTGGTTGGCCTGGATACCAAGATTATCAAAATATCCAATTCGACCTCGGATGATATCGTCAATGCCGTTAAATCATTGATGACGGACCGGGGAAAAGCTTTCAGTGACTCCCGTTCCAATTCCATTATAATTCAAGAAGTACCGGATAATATGCAGCGCCTGCTCAATTTTATCGCGGAACTGGATAAACCGGCCAAGCAGATAAAAATCTCCGCCCAGCTATTGGAAATTTCTTCACAGGGCCTTCAGGAACTGGGTCTAGACTGGGTCATTCAGGGTTCTTATACCACGGAATCCGGTCGCAGTTATGACCAGCGTGCCGAGGTTCTGGGTAAAGACCGGGTAACCGACCCGTTTACCCGCTATTCCGTAACCGCTCTGCAAAAGGGCTGGACGGCTGAAGCCATTGTCAATGCTGCTGTTTCCAGCGGCAAGGGGAAAATTGTCGCCCATCCGGAAATTACCACGATTGACAATAAGGAAGCCAAAATTCAAATGGGTCAGAAAGTCCCTATCAAGCAGTTTGACGAATCCGGAAACGTGGTAACTACTTTTGAAGAAGTTGGTACGATTTTATCGGTAACACCTCATATTACGGCGGAAAATCAGATTTTAATGCATCTTATTCCCGAGCGGTCAACCTATGAATTTAACCCTAACGGCGTTTTGATTAACACCAGCAATGCCGAAACCAATGTTATTGTCGGCAATGGACAAACCGCAGTTATCGGCGGTCTGACGACCCAGGATGAGGTGGAGTCCGAAGTTGGCGTACCCATTCTTAAAGATATCCCGCTTTTGGGCATTATTTTTAAATATACTAATAAGAGAACGGAAAACCGGGATCTGGTTATTTTCGTCACGCCTACCATAGTTGATGAGGACCTGGCTTTCGGCGGGTGATTTTAATTGATTTGAGGACATAAAACCCCCGAATTTTTTAGGGTTCGGGGGTTTTTAGTATCTAAAAGATTTTCCTGAAATTCCGATAAACATAATGAATAGACATTTTATCCCTGCTTTGAAGAAAATGAACTTAAAAAATACAGGAGAGGTCATGTTTAAACAAAAATCCTCTTTATATCTGTCAGTGGCGGCAGCCTTTGTCGCCCTTGTTATTTTAACACTGTCCGGGTGCGATTCGAAGAGTACCTCGGACTCGACTCCTTCCGGGACCACGGCTTCCATTGCTTCCAGCCGTACTACCCTCAACCTTGGAAGTGAGAAAACCGCATTTATCATTGTCACGGTTCTTAACGGTGGTGTGGGTGTCGATGACCAGACAGTAAGTTTCTCTGTATCGCCGTCCAGTGCCGGCACCTTTTCTCCGGCTGATACCGTAACCGATGCCAGCGGTGAAGCGGTTACCATGTTTACCGCTCTGACTACTGGTACCGCTAGGGTTACTGCCAGTATCAACAATGGCGCCTTAACCCGTACTCTTAACCTGACCGTCTCCACCAGTTCGCAATCATCGGGCGGAGGTAGCCTGGAAATTTCGCTGACCCCCAGTCTCTTGATGGCTACCGGAGTAGATACGTCACGGGTAAATATTGCCGTGCTGGATAATGCCGGGAATCCCGCTCCTGATTCCACCCTCGTGAAAATTACCGCCGGAGAAAAATTTGTTGATCTTGACAGTAACGGCTACTGGTCCAACGGTATCGATTCTCTCGTTTACGACGCCAACGGCAACGGCACCTGGGATGGTTTCGGGATTATTCCCTCGGTGGCTTATGTTACCGGCGGCAACGGAACCGTCAGTGTCAACTATATTTCCGGTTATGAAGCCAGGACGGTTTATATCAAGGTGACAGTTGATGATAAAGGCATTTTTGTCACCGGCGATGCCACTTTGCAGGTAACTCCGGACGCCATGCTCTACTCGATTTTCCTGGCCTCGGATTCGCTCCGTCTTTCGGTCAAGCATACCGGTGGTATTGAAAGCGGGATGATTCGCGCCACCGCTTATGATATTAACGGTAATCCTATGCCCGAGGGCGTCCCGATTACTTTCTTTATTACCGACGGTCCGGGCGGCGGGGAACACCTGGCCGCGGTTGAACCCGACAGTTCCTATACGACCGTTACTAACAGCCAGGGAATTGCTTCCTGTCCGATTCATTCCGGCACCATCTCCGGGACCATCCGGATCCGGGCTTACTGCGATACCGTTATGTCCAACGCCACTCAGATTCTGATTACGGCCGGTCCGCCCGCTTATATAGTGGTGGGTTCGGAAGTTTGCAATGTCGATTACTGGGATAACGTGGGTGACTGGGTTCGCATCACCGCGGTTGTCTCGGATGTTTATCTCAATCCCGTCAATGATTCCACGGTGGTTTATTTCTCCTGCGATGAAGGAACCATGAAATCGACTGAAGAAAGAACCAATGACCATGAAGGTATTGCTACCACGCTGTGGTTTTCCGGTAACAATGTCAGTACGGCTGACGGACGCGTTTATATTATGGCCGAAACCTCAGGCGGTACGGTGGCCGATACCAGTATGTTTTTCAATACGCATCATCCCGATACCCTGATATGTTACGGCGTGCCCACAAGTCTCCCGGTTGACGGTGCCACTAAAGCGGTTGTCACGGTGACCGGTTATGACCTGAACGACAACCCGGTGATAAATAGTACTGCTTTTGAAGGCGATGCCAATTACCTCACCGTTTCGGGTAGTGTCCTTAGCGACGGCTGTTATAGTGCCAGTGCCCGGGTTAAAATTACTTCAACGGTGCTGAAAAGAGATAATTCGTTAACGGGAGCCAATGACGATGGTATCGGGGCTATAGATTATATCCAGTACTGGAGCGGCAGCGGTGCCTATTCCGTTTACCCCTGTAGCCTGTTAACTGATTATGCTTACAGCGGTAATTCCAGTATTGATGGTCAGACCTCGGCCAGTCCCGGTGAAACCATTTATTTTACGGTAATTATTAAAGACCGGTCAGGTAATCCCCTTGGCGACCATACCATCAATGTCAGTGCCACGGTAGGGGCGGTTATCCCCAATACCGGTGAAACCAACGCCTATGGTGAAGCCGGACCGTTCACCTGGAGCGCCGGCGTGGCGGGTGATTATACCATCACCGCTAATGATGTTGACCCTCGGGGCGGTATTGTCAAGTTATTGAATGTCAAAGTCGAAGAAGAATAACACTCTCATATGCACTTCGTTAGAACCGTCGGGGAGAGCCACCCCGGCGGTTTTTTTTTCGCCTTTTTTTGTAGCAAATGCGGTTGAAGTTTTTTATCCTGCTTTACCGGCAATGACTGGTAAACGGCTGGAAAAAACCTGCGGGCGGTGGTTTGTCTATATCGGTTGATATTTTAAAGGTGATGGACATATCGCCCTCCGAGCCCCTTATTAAAGTAACAAGTTACAGGACTTATAATGCTTGTAAATCTCGAAATGAAACTGGAAACCAGGGGAGCCGGAGATATCGTTGATATCACCCCGCGTCTTCGCGAACTCATCCGGGGCTCTGAAATTATGTCCGGTTCGGTGATTGTCTTTTCACCAAGTGCTACCTCAGGCTTGACCACCCTTGAGTATGAACCGGGTTTAATAAAGGACCTGCCTCAACTGCTGGAACGTTTAATCCCTTCCGACTGCCCCTATCATCATGATAAAACCTGGCAGGACGGTAACGGCTTCTCCCACCTTAGAGCCGCTTTGATAGGTCCGGGGATAACCATTCCCTTTGTAAAGGGGGAATTATCTCTTGGCACCTGGCAGCAGGTCGTTTTTCTGGAATTCGACAATCAGGCCCGTTCACGACGGTTGGTCGTACAAATTTCAGGTGAAGGGAAAAAGGATTAGCCGATGATAGTTAAAGCCATCGAACGTGTAGGTGATAAAATTCGCCTTCTGGACCAGACACGCCTGCCTTCAGAAGAGATATATCGAGATTACGATGATTATAAAGAAGTTATTGAAGCCATAAAGCGTCTTGAAGTCCGCGGAGCGCCGGCTATCGGGATTTCCGCCGCTTATGCTCTGGCGCTGGCGGTCGGGCAAACCGGTGATACCTCACGGGCTAATATTGTTAAACTGGCGGAGGAAATAAAGGCCGCTCGTCCGACAGCGGTAAATTTATCCTGGGCTATTGACAGGATTCTGGAGAAAGTAAACAAGTCGTTTTCCGGTAAGCCGGAAGATATTTTGCAGCTTATCTGGTCCGAGGCGGCAGCTATCCATGAGGAAGACCGGCTGATGTGCCGCAGAATCGGCGAATTCGGAGCGGACTTATTTAAAAGCGGAGACAGCATCTTGACCCATTGTAATACCGGGGCGCTGGCAACCGGGGGTATCGGTACCGCCCTGGGAGTTATATATACCTGCCATCAACAGGGTAAAAATATCCATGTCTATGCTGATGAAACCCGGCCTTTGTTGCAGGGTGCCCGTTTGACTGCCTGGGAGTTGAAAAAAGCCGGCATCCGGGTGACTCTTCTTACGGATAACATGGCCGGGATGTTGATGCGGCAGGGAAAAATTTCACAGGTGATAGTCGGAGCTGATAGAATCACAAAAAACGGTGACACCGCCAATAAAATCGGAACCTATTCTGTTGCGGTCCTGGCAAAGGTGCATGGTATTCCCTTTTATGTTGCCGCTCCCATGTCAACCTTCGACCGCACTACCGAAACCGGTGATGAAATCGAAATTGAACAACGCTCACCGGCCGAAGTTACCCGTCTTTTTGGAACTCCTATCGCCCCCGAAGGAATCGAGGTTTTTTCACCGGCGTTTGATGTTACCCCTGACGAATTGATTACCGCTTTTATAACCGACGAGGGTATAAAACCCGGTGGACGAAAGGAATAATCGGATAAAGCGACGGTTTAAATTAACCGATATTTAAACTATCGGGTAATGTGATGTAATTATGTCAAAAAAAAGTTCTCTGGAGAGAAAAGCTCTTAAAGCTCTTAATTATGACCTGTTTGAGGCTCCCTCTTTATCCAGTCCGGCACCGGCTACGTTATATACCAAAATAAGGGAGAGCGCCCTCAGGCAGGCTCTGGTAACCCCGGAGGAATTAAATGCGGAGAGGAACGAATTGCCGGAACAGGCCGAACTTGCCCGTCGCTTTGACATGTATAACTTGGTTTATTTTAAAGGCAAACTGCCCCGGGTGAGAGTTATTTATTCTCACCGTATGACCTCAGCCGGTTCCTATACCCCCGGAAGCAGAGTAATTAAGATTGGTCGAAAATATCATGAGATCTTTCCGGAAGAGATAAACGATACTCTTAAACATGAGATGATTCATATCCTTCATTTGAAACACGACCGGGATTTTAAAAAGGAAGCCAAGAGGATAGGTGCTTCAATTAAAGCTCAATCTCATCCGGCGTTGAGCAAGCCGCCGAAATATATATACGTTTGCGGTCAATGCGGACGTGAATATCCCCGTCAGAAGAGGTTGCGCATGGCTTCCTGTGGAGTTTGCTCACGTGGGGGGATTTTCGATGAGAAGTATAAGTTAAAATTAATTAAATCAAGACGGATAAAACCTCAGGATACCTCTTCCAATTCTTCCTGAAGTTTCTCCAGTTCATTAATTAAAGGGGTGCAACAAGTTAAGGCAGCCAGATTGTTGCCTTCCGTAAAATATCTTATCAAGCGCAGCAGCACTAGTTGAGGATTGCCGACACAACTGACAATATGACCTTCAGGAGAAATACTTAATCCGGCTTTTTTAGCCTGCAACAAGGCCTTCTCTCGACCAATCTCCTCTATCTGTTTCATTATAACATCTTCAAATAATTTTAAGTATTTCTCTTTGGCCATTTTTTTCAAACCTCATTTTTATTCGTTCTATGATATTTATCGGAAAAAAGAGCCGGGACTGAAGACCGATTTTTTATTACATTTTTTAATAGATATTTGATAATAGAAAAAATGACAACAACTTATGGTTATTACATGAGAAACTGATATGGTCCTCCGACAATTTTAAAAAATATTTGCTAAGTCGATATGAATAAATAATTTGCGTTAATGGTCGATAATAATTCCAGAGACTGAGAGATAATTAAGTTTTTTTCTTAATTTTATATCTCTGGCTTGACAATTAAAAATAACAGTTTATATTCTTATGCTTTTTAAGAAAAGTTACCAGCAATTTGGAGACAGGTAATAGAAAGTAATGAAAACATTTATACCGAAAATAGACCCAACCAAAAGAAAGTGGTTTATTATTGATCTGGGCGGTGCCACCCTTGGACGAATGGCTGTAAAAGTTGCGGATATGTTAAGGGGTAAAAATAAACCTATTTTTACGCCTCATCTGGATACCGGCGACCACGTGGTGGCAGTTAACGCCTCCAACCTGAAGGTTTCCGGGAATAAAATGAATAATATGTTTTATTATCATTATTCCGGGTATCCGGGTGGTTTGAAAAAAATGAGTCTGGGTGAGAAAATGCGCGCCACTCCCGATGAGGTTTTTATACTGGCGGTGAAAAGGATGTTACCCAAGAACCGTCTGGGTCGAAAAATGATTAAGAAGCTTCATGTCTATGCTGGTCCGGAACATCCGCATAAGGCTCAAAAACCTGAGAAATTAGAATTCAAGCATTAATTTGAGGAATATGGAAGAAAAAAATATATTTGCAGCAACCGGACGAAGGAAAGAATCGGTAGCCCGGGTCAGTTTAATTTCCGGCAAAGGAAATATCACCGTTAACGGTAAGCAGGTATCCGATTACCTGAAACGGGAATCGCTGGTGGAACATATCAAGGAACCGCTTCTTTTGACGGATACTTTTGGTCGTCTGGATCTGGAATGTAAATCCACCGGCGGTGGTCTTACCGGTCAGGCCGGCGCCATTCGTCTGGCCATCAGCCGGGCTCTGGTAGTCTTCAATCCGGATTATCGAATAACTCTGCGTAAAAGTGGTTTCTTAACTCGGGATCCGCGGGCGGTGGAACGCAAAAAATATGGCCGTCCCAAAGCTCGTAAGCGGTTCCAGTATTCGAAACGTTAAAGATATTTTTTATCCCTGCGGGGAAATAAGCAGTCCCGACTGACTCTTTCAATGGTCCCAGTGCTTCGGGTTTGAAAGGGGCTGACGTCGGGGTTAAGTATTAACCAAATCTTTAAAGGACTCTTATGATTACTCCTGAAATCAAGGAACTTCTCGAAGCCGGGGTTCATTTCGGGCATCAGACCCGGCGGTGGAATCCCAAGATGAAACCGTTTATCTTTGCCGCCCGTAACGGTATCTATATCATTGACCTTCAGAAAACCCTGAATGCTCTTGAAAAAGCCAAAAGAAAAGTCCGGGAAGTGGTTGGCAGCGGGCGATCGATTCTCTTTGTCGGCACCAAGAAACAGGCTCGGGAAGTCATCCACGAGGAGGCGCCGCGGTGCAAAGGCTATTATGTCACCGAACGCTGGCTGGGTGGAATGCTCACCAATTTCAATACCATCAAGAAATCCATCAAGAAATTGAAAAATATTGAGCGGATGAAAGAGGAAGGTACCCTTGAGAAATTCACCAAGAAAGAAGCCGCCAAAATCGAACATGAAGCTTCCAAATTAAGCAAGGTGCTGGGGGGTATCAAGGAGATGAATTATCTGCCCGGCCTGGTAATCGTGGTCGATGCCAAAAAAGAAAAAATCGCCATCGCGGAAGCTTCCACGCTGGGTATTCCCATTATCGGGATTATTGATACCAACGCCGACCCTGACCCGATCGATTTCCCCATCGCCGGTAATGACGATGCCATTAAATCCATCCGGGTTCTTTTGCGGCAACTGGTTAACGCGGCGGTCGAGGCCCGGACTCATCTGTCGCAGGCGGAGATTGAAGCGTCCATCGAAGCGGAAAGGACCATCCCCTTATCGACCTATACTTCCGACCATGACTTGAAGGACAAGTAATAATTAAGACAGAAGGTTTATTTACAATGGAAATAACAGCTAAAATGGTAAAAGAACTTCGGGATAAAACCGGAGCCGGTATGATGGATTGCAAAAGTGCCCTGGCGGAAGCCAAAGGCGATTTTGAACGGGCCGCTACTCTTTTAAGAGAGAAAGGAATTGCCAAAGCCGGAACCAAAAGCGGCCGGGAGACCAGCGAGGGAATTATCACGTCCTATATTCATCCGGGCGATAAACTCGGTGTTTTAGTCGAAATCGCGTGTGAGACCGATTTCGTCGCCCGCACCGAGTCGTTCCGAACTTTCGCCCGCGATATCGCCATGCATGTTGCGGCTTCCGCCCCCCTCTGTGTGAAACGTGAAGATATCAACCCGGAACTGGTTGCAAAAGAACGGGAAATTTATCGTAAACAGGCTGAAAATGAAGGCAAGCCCGCAAAAATTATTGATAAAATAGTTGATGGAAAAATTGAAAAATATTATGCTGAAATAGTTCTGATGGAACAACCTTTTGTAAAGGATAATGATAAGACCATCGGTGACTATGTCAAAGAGATGATTGGCTCCCTCGGTGAGAACATAGTTATCAAACGTTTTGTCCGTTTCCGACTCGGTGAATAAAATGGAAACCGACAGTAGTAAACCCGCTTTTAAAAGAATTCTGCTCAAGCTGTCCGGAGAAGCCCTGATGGGACCTACGGAATACGGGATTCATTCCCGGACAGTCGAATCCATTTGTTCTCAGATCAAAAAAATTAAAGACTACGGGGTGGAAATTGGCCTGGTGGTCGGGGGCGGTAATATCTTCCGCGGGGTGCATGCCTCCGAAAGGGGAATGGACCGCGTGGTGGGAGATAATATCGGCATGCTTGCCACCGTGATGAACTCCCTGGCTCTGATGGACATGCTGGAAAAAATGGGTATTTATACCCGGGTCATGTCGGCGGTGCGCATTGAAGCTTTTGCGGAAACGTATATTCGTCGCCGGGCGGTTCGTCATTTGGAAAAAGGCCGCCTGGTTATCTTTGCCGCCGGAACCGGCAATCCTTATTTCAGTACCGATACTGCCGCCTCGCTGCGAGCGATGGAAATCAATGCCGAGCTGTTTATAAAAGCCACCAGCGTGGATGGCGTTTATTCGGCCGACCCCAAAAAGGACAGTTCGGCCGTTTTCTTTCCCAAATTAAGCTATATGGATATTCTCACCAGGGAGCTCAAGGTTATCGACTCCACAGCTGTTTCGCTCCTGATGGGAAGTAAAATTCCCCTGCGGATTATCAACCTGACCAGAGAAGGTAACCTGGAACGGGTGATTTTAGGTGAAGATATTGGAACCCTGGTAACCCGTAAAGGGCAGGAATGAAAACTTATATCGGGAGAGTTTTTTTATGCTGAAAAAAATTTATACCGAGACCAAAGATAGAATGAATAAAACTATTGAAGCAATGGTCCGGGAACTGAGTACTATCAGAACCGGCAAAGCCACCCCCGGTCTTCTGAATTCGGTCAAGGTGGAAGCTTATGGCACAGTGATGCCTTTAAACCAGGTAGCCACGGTTAGTGCCCCGGAAGCTCGCCTTCTGGTAGTGCAGGCTTTCGATAAAACCACGGTGGGTGAGATAGTTAAAGGGATTCATAAAGCTGACCTCGGCTTGAACCCTTCCGTGGATGGCCAGGTTATTCGTATTAACATCCCCTCGCTTAACGAGGAACGGCGCAGGGAACTGGTTAAACATTGTAAAAAAATAGCCGAAGAAAGCCGGGTCGCCGCCCGTAATATCCGTCGCGATGCTAACGAATTGATTAAAAAAGCACAAAAGGATAAGGATATTTCCGAAGACGAAGAAAAAGAGGGCCTGGCGGAAATCCAGAAAATCACCGATGAAATCGTCAAGAAAATCGATGAGGTGATGACCAAAAAAGAAAAAGAGATTATGGAAGTTTAGGAATTTATTAGAGATTTTAAAAAAACCGGCTCTCAAGCCGGTTTTTTTTTATTGCCTTTGAAAGCCGTATTTCAAGGGTGATAAGAGCCGCTTAAGTACTGTTTAAGGTATCGGTTCTCAACCTCCATGTTTTCCATCTGAGTTTTGACGATATCTCCCACTGAGATAATTCCGATAAGCCGGTCTTTTTCCACGATGGGGATATGCCGGATGCGGTTGTGGGTCATCAGACCGGCAATATATGAAAGCTCGTCGTCGGGTAAACCGACAATGAGGTCAGTGGTCATGAGCTGGCCGACCGTGAAGACACGGTAATCGCCCCGGGTTTCGAATATTTTCCTGAAAATATCTTTATCGCTGATTATACCGATGAGTTTCCCGTCATCGTCTTCTACCGGTAACGAGCTGATCCTGTTTTTAATCAGCAGTTCCATCGCCTGCCGAATGGTCATGTTCGGGATGGCGGTAACCAGCCCCTTCTGTTTGCATTTAAGTATGTCTTTTACTAACATTCATGCCTCTTCTGGTCTATTTTTTTTATAAAGTTTTATCATCCTTTCTTTCCCTGATAGATAGCCCGGAACGATGATGGAAAAATCAAACGAAATAATACTTTATTTAAATACGTCCGCCAACCCTTGATTGATGGCATTTTTTTGAGGATTTCTCCCGTTGGTCATTTATAGGAACTAAAATAAGTATTGAGATATCACCCCGGGATATATATTATAGTCTTAAGATATATAAATTATTATATAGAAGGGTATGACCCTGAGTATGAAATTTATTTTAACCGGGCGTAAAGTGATTTTAATCACTATCTGCCAGATTTTGATTATCGATCCGGTCCTGCTCTTTTCGGAACCGGCCGATAACCCGGTAGCGGATTATTACTGGGACCGGGCGCGGTCCGTTCGGAAAAGCCGCGACCCCGTTGAGACCGGCACCAGCTATTCATTTGTCGCGACCTCGTTCTATAAGAAAGTCGATCGAAGGGGGCAGGTGGTTGATGTCGATACGTTAAGTTCGGAATATTTTTTCAGCTGGGGGAATCTGGATTCTTCCAGAACCCTCTTTGGCGACCCGGACCGTTTTCGCACGCTTGATTTGAATGTCCCTGACATCTTCAAGTTCGATTACTACCATTATTTCTTTTCCAATGACACCGGCGGGGCAGACCTGGCGATTGGCTTTGACACCCGGGTAGCTTCCGACCCCGGGCCGGTAGGCCTGATTATCATCGACCGCAATCGGTTTCTGTTACGCTGGATGTATCTTTTTTATCCGTTTAAAGAAAAGTACAAGCGTTTCAGCCGTTCTTTTCGTTTTGTCGAGATCGAGGGTTATCTCTTTCCTGATTCCATCTGGGAGGTAGGTTCCAAAAGAGGTATTTTTTTCAGTGATGATTATCGCCTGGAAACCGGAATCGATAACTTCAAAATTTACCGAAATCGGTGACAAAAAAGACTTTCGAACTTGAAATAAACGCTCCGGGAATATTATTTTAGTTTCAAAGACTACCACTATGGAACAGATGAAAGAAAAAATACTAAGTAACCGCGAGCGTTTGCCGGTTCATATTGCCATCATTATGGACGGCAACGGCCGATGGGCGGCGGCACGCAATAAACCCCGGACTTACGGGCATGAAGCCGGAGTCAAGGCGGTGCGGGAGGTGGTCAAAGCCTGCAGCGAAATCGGGATCAGGTATCTGACCCTTTATACCTTTTCGGTTGAAAACTGGAAGCGGCCCAAAGAAGAGGTGGATGCCCTGATGTCACTTTTAACCCGCACGACTTTGAGTGAAATCGAGGATTTGATTAAAAACGACGTCAAACTGATAACCACCGGCCGTATCAACGCTTTTTCATCCGAAAGCCGTGAAATTCTCAAGCAGGCGGTTCATCGTACCCGTAACAATAAAGGCCTGGTTTTAAATCTGGCTCTTAATTACGGTGGCCGCACGGAAATACTCGATGCCGTCAAGGCGATTGTTAATATTGCCAAAACCGGAAACATAGAAATCGCCGATATCGACGAAAATTTCTTCGCCGGTTTCTTGTATACGGCTAATATCCCCGACCCCGATTTGCTAATAAGGACTTCGGGGGAAATGCGCATCTCCAATTTCTTACTCTGGCAGACCAGTTATACCGAGCTACATATAATAAACACCCTCTGGCCCGATTTCGGTCGTCGGGAGCTTTTTGAAGCGGTTCTGGATTATCAGAAAAGGGAAAGACGTTTTGGCAAAATATCTCAAAAGGATTCCGAATGAGTAAGAACCTGGCGGCCAGGATTGCCGTAGCACTGATAGCTATTCCCGTCATCCTGTGGATTTGTTACCAGGGGGGATGGTGGCTTTACGCCATGGTGCTCCTTTTTGCCCTGGTCGGTTTCGGAGAGTTTATCATTAACGAAGGTTATCGATGGTACAGCCCGGTGACCGTATTAAGTTTTATTTTTGTTTTTATTCTTTTTTCCGTTTCTACCCTGGCGGGTAAATATATCCAGCTTCTGGAGAGTGATTTCTGGGGTAGTGGTTCCAATCCGGCTTTTCCCCTGGTACTTCTTTTTTTTGGTGTTACCGCCATGCTTTTCAGTATCGGTGAAAAACCGCCGGCGGAACTTTTTAAAAGACATTCCCGGCTCCTCTGGGGCGTTCTTTATATCGGTCTTTTGTATCCTTACGTGTTCCTTCTGGGCGACCGTATTGAATATTTTACTAATGGAACGGTCGATGGTGGTGATTGCCTTTTGTTCTTGTTCGGTTTGTTATGGGTCGGCGACACAGCGGCGATGGCTGCAGGTTCCTGGCTGGGAAGGCATAAACTCGCCCCGGCCGTATCGCCCAACAAAACCATAGAGGGTTTTATCGGGGGAATCGCCGGAGCCCTGATAATCGGTGTGATTATGTTTTTCTGGAAATTTCAAGACCTGCCCTTTTATCATCTGATTATTCTTTCCATCGGATGTTCGGTATGCGGTCAGCTGGGCGACCTGGTGGAATCAATGTGGAAACGGTCTTTGAACATTAAGGATTCTTCGGCAATAATACCCGGCCATGGCGGCGTCCTGGACCGGTTTGATTCCCTGTTGTTTGCCGCCCCCTTTATGTTTATGTATCTGGTTTCATTTATCAAATGAGAGCCCTGGACTTCATATTTGCCGCCCGCCCTTTACTTGTCATGCCGGTCTGGTCGGTGTTTCTGGTCGCCCTTCGTTATCATCATCATCTGGCTGGGAAAAATTTCCAGACCGGAGATTTTTTGAACCTCGCCGGTCTGAGTCTGGTTTTTGCCGGGGCGCTGTATCTCAACCAGGTTTTTGATTACGAGTCGGATCTTATCAATGAAAAATTAGGTTTTCTCCAGAAAAATGTCATTTCTTTGAAAGCGATGATGTCAGCCTACCTGGTCGTAACCCTGACGGCTCTTGTGATAGGCATATTTATATCCGTGGTTACCCTTGCTGTTTACCTCCAGATTTTCGTGGCCGGGTATATTTATTCCGCCCCTCCCTGGCGGTTGAAAGACCGGGTGGTTTCAAGCCTTTTAATAAACGGATATGCTTATGGTTTTTTGGTCGCTCTTTCGATAATGCCACATATTAATTTACATAACGCCGGCTTACTGGGTTGGGATAGTCCGTTTTATTTTTTTATTACTATCATGTCCATAACCTGTATCACTACCATTCCCGATATAAAAGGCGACCGGGCAACCGGAAAAAGGACAGTGGCGGTAAGGTTGGGTTCCCGTGGTGCTCTTGGCCTGGCCTTTCTTTTGATGGCGCTTTCGGTTTATCCGGCTCACCGGTCAGGATTTCTGGAACTTGTTTATCTGTCTGTGGTCAGTGCACTTCTGATATTGGTAACCCTTTTTGTAAATTCCGAGAAAATGATTCTGTTTACGGCTAAATTTCCTCTTTTACTGGTCACTTTGCTGGCCGGTTATTTTTATCCTCTTTACTTTTTATTTATTGTTGCTCTGCTGATTTTTACCCGGATATATTACAAGAAGAGATTTAATTTAACCTATCCTGAGATGGCCTGATGAGATATCTTGCCCTGATTATTTCTATATATCTATTGTCTCTGGGGTGTCATACTTACCCCCGTTATAAAACCGGTCCGCCGATAACCCCCGAAGACAAAACCGTGGACAGTACCCTTATATCCACCAATGAATTTATCCGTTTCGGTCGTATTCTCAACAAGTATCTTGGTCACCCCTATAAGGGAACATCCGCTGTTAGCGACGGGATGGATTGTTCGATGTTCACTTTTCAGGTTTTTCGGGATTTCAATCGTTTCTATCTGCCTTTAAGCGCTGCCGAACAATATAAGCAGGGCATTGAAGTTCCCCGGACACGGCTTCGCTTCGGCGACCTGGTTTTTTTCAAGACCGACCGGACCGGCAGGATTTCTCATGTTGGTATTTATATGGGGACTAACGACTTCATTCACTCTTCATCGTCTTATGGGGTTATCATCAGCGATCTGAGCGATAAATACTGGGCCCGTTGTTATTTCGGGGCAAGGCGTATTTTAAAATAATTCCGCCGTGAACTCCGAAGGAGCCAGCCGGGTTTAAGAGTATATGACCAAGGCATCAAAAAATCTGGCGTTGAAACTTCAAAACCTGCCTGCATCCCCCGGTGTTTATATGTTCAAGAATGCCCAGGGGAAGATAATTTATATCGGAAAAGCCAAGAATCTGCGCAATCGCGTCCGTTCATATTTTCAAGATGGGAATCGTCACGACCTGAAAACATTTCGGCTGGTCTCTAAAATAGCCGACCTGGAGCTGCTGGTTACCGAAAATGAAGTGGAATCATTAATTCTCGAAGCAAATCTGGTGCGGGAGCACAAACCACGCTATAACGTCATGCTCAGGGATGACAAACATTTCCCTTATATAAAGATAACCACCGGGGAACCTTTTCCCAGGGTATTGATTGTCCGTCGTCTGGAAAAGGATAAAGCCGTATATTTCGGTCCTTACACCAGTTCTCTGAACATGAGAAAGACAGTCACTTTTTTGACCCGGCTGTTCAAAATTCGGACGTGCAATTATATAATACCACCACCTGAGGGAAAAAAATACCAGGTCTGCCTTGATTATCATATCGACCGCTGCAAGGGTCCCTGCGAGGGTTTACAGTCCGAAGAGGATTACCGGGAGCAGGTTAACGCGGTGATGATGATATTATCAGGCAAGTCAAAAAAACTGCTTGGCCGGCTTTCGGAAAAAATGTTCGCCGCTTCCGAAGCCATGCGGTTTGAAGAAGCCCGGCTGTATCGTGACCAGATTGATGCTATAAAAGCGGTGGTGGTCAAGCAAAGTGCCGATGTCGGGGAAGTCATCGACCGCGATATCGTCTCTATTGCCAGGGAAGCCCGGGATGCGGTGGCGGTAATCATGCAGATTCGGGAAGGGGTTTTGATTGGCCGACAGGATTTTCAACTTCTGGCGGATGAAAATGACTCCGAGGAAGCGGTTCTGGAAGCTTTTCTGATTCAGTATTACAACCATCAACCCAACCTTCCCGAAGAAATTTTCATCCCGATGGAGTTGGCGGAAGTTGCGGTAATCGAAAATTGGCTCAAAGCAGTCAAAGGTTCTGCCATAAAAATCGTAACGCCGCGGATCGGCAGTAAAGTCAAGCTGGTTGACCTTGCGGCAAAAAACGCCCGCCTTTTACTGGACGAACTGTTGATTCAGAAGCAGGGACACCAAGAACGCACCAGCAAAATGGTCACGGCCTTAAAAGATGAATTGCATCTGTCGGTGTCGCCGAAAACGATGGTCTGTTTTGATATTTCCAATACCGGTGAGACCGATGCCGTCGGAGCCTGTGTTTATTTCGAAAACGGAAAGCCCAGGAAGAACGAGTACCGGCATTTTAAAATTAAGGGTGTTACCGGACAGGATGATTTTACCATGATGCGGGAGGTGGTCGGCCGTTATTTTTACCGGCTTCAGTCCGAGAAGCTGAGTCCCCCTGACCTGGTGGTGGTGGACGGCGGCAAAGGTCAGTTATCCTCGGCTCTGGCTGAACTCAAGTCCCTGGGATTTGACAACCAGCCGGTTATTGCCCTGGCTAAACGCCTTGAGGAGGTGTACCTGCCTGTGCAAAGCGACCCGATTACTATAAGTAAAAGCTCACCGGCCCTGATACTTCTCAAACGTATCCGTGATGAGGCTCACCGGTTCGCCATCAATTACAATCGTAAGGTACGTTCCCGGCGGACTATCCAATCCGCCCTGGACAGTGTTCCCGGTATCGGTCCGGCAAAGCGAGCGTTGCTTTTACAATCTTTCGGGTCGGTAGAACGAATAAAAAAAGCCACCCTCGAAGAGCTGACTGCAGTAAAAGGAATTAACGAAAAATTAGCCCGCACCATACTTGAAAATTTGAATAAATTATAGGTCCGGTATAAGACGGTTTAATTATTGCTTATCGTTGCTTGGGTCATTATATAATTATCATGCCTGAGAAAATAAAACCTTTTTCGGTGACTGCCATTACGCGAATGATAAAGACCGCCCTGGAGGAAAGCTTTTTTGACCTCTGGGTTGAGGGGGAGATATCCAATTATATTCATCATTCGTCAGGCCACCGTTATATGTATCTTAAAGATGAAAATGCGGTTATTAAAGTGACAATCTGGCGTTCAGCCGGAGCATATCTTAAATTCGAACCGGAAAACGGGCAGAAAGTAATCGCCTACGGCGATATCACCGTCTATGAAAAAGGCGGCAATTATCAGCTCAACTGTCGCAAGCTTCTGCCGGTGGGAGCGGGTGAACTGGAACTGGCTTTCCGGCAATTGTATGAGAAATTAGCCGCGGAAGGTCTTTTCGATGAAACCCGTAAAAAACCACTACCCGAGTATCCCGGTAAAATCGGGATTGTAACTTCGCCCACCGGAGCGGCTGTCAGGGATATTATCCAGATAGCCCGACGTCGTAACCCTTCCGTTGAGTTGATTATTTACCCGGCTCAGGTTCAGGGTAAGGGCGCCGAGTTGACCATCAAAGCCGGCCTTGAATATTTTAACCGCCGCGGTGATATCGATGTAATAATAACCGGTCGGGGCGGCGGGTCGCTTGAGGACCTCTGGCCGTTCAATACCGAAATAACCGTACGGGCAATCGCCGCCTCGAAAATTCCGGTGGTCTCGGCTGTCGGACATGAAATCGATATAACCCTGTCTGACCTGGCCGCTGACCTTCGTGCCCCCACCCCCTCGGCGGCAGCCGAGCTGGTTATATGGTCGATAAAGGATATGCAGGGCCGTCTTGAGTACCAGCTTTCCACCCAGGCGGGGCGTCTTGGGAATCTTGTCCGGCAAGCCCGCCAACAGCTTGGAGCTCTTCTAAACCGTCCTGTTTATGCCCGACCCCTTGATTTCATTCAACAGCACCAGCAGTACCTTGACAGTCAAATCCGCTTGTTACAGGCCGCCGGGAAAAATCGCTTTGAAGTTTTTAAAAATAATTTATCTTTAGTTCTGTCACGGCTGGATACTCTGTCGCCATTGAAAATACTGTCGCGAGGTTACTCGGTGAGTCGGAAACTGCCCGAACGGTCGCTGGTGAAAAGCTGCCGAACAATTAAACCCGGCGATAAGCTGGAAACCATCCTGGTTGATGGCCGCTTGATTTCAATGGTTGAAGAAAGTAATATGGAAAAATAGGTGAATATGACAAATCCTTCAAAGTATAAGGATTTTGAGACGGCCATAAATCGTCTTGAAGAAATTACCAATCTTCTGGAAACCGGTGAAGTGAAACTGGAAGAAGCCATCAAGCTTTACACCGAGGGTCTGGAAATCGCCGGCTTTTGTGATAAGAAACTGTCCGAAGCGGAAAAGAAAGTAAAAATCATCAACGAAAAAAATAAGACTCTCGTTGAAGAAGAGTTCGCGGAAACAGAGGATAAGGAATAATGCCGGTAGATGCCATTGAAGGACAACTTTACCTTGAATATACCCGCAGGTTAACCGAGGATTTGCTCGATAAATACCTGCCTTCGGACACCGTGCCCCCACAGCGCTTACATGCCGCCATGCGTTATTCGGTCATGGCGGGCGGTAAACGCCTTCGTCCGGCTCTGGCGTTCGCCGTGTATAAATATTGTAATGGTGATGTTGTCAACAATATCGAAATTATCCATCTGGCAATGGCAGCCCTGGAGATGGTACATACCTACTCGTTGATACACGATGACCTGCCCTGTATGGATGACGACGACCTGCGCCGCGGCCGACCGACTTGCCATAAACAGTTCGACGAGGCGGTGGCCGTGCTGGCCGGAGACGCTCTTCATGTCGTGGCTTTCGAATTAATGGCCAAGACCGGTTCAATCCGGGCCGTTATGGAACTGGCGGAAGCCATCGGCACCTCCGGTATGCTGGGCGGACAGATGGCCGATGTCGAAGCGGAAGGTCAAGCCGTAACCAGAGATGAAATTGTTAGTATTCATAAACGGAAAACCGGCGCTCTCATCAGGGGCGCCGTGAGAATCGGGGCGATCCTTGCCGGCGCCAGTGAAGCCCTTTTGTCCCGGTTAACTGAATATGGTGAAAAAATCGGCCTGGCTTTTCAAATCATTGATGATATTCTTGATATTGAGGGTGACCAGAAATTATTGGGAAAGAAAATCGGTTCCGATAGTAAAAATCAGAAAGCTACTTATCCCGGAACCGTAGGCCTGGAAATGGCTCGCCGGGATGCTGCCCGATTAATTGATGAAGCTCTGGCGGTCATTAATAATAACAAAGAGGAAGATAATCTTCTGAAATATCTGGCTCGTTTTATCGGTCAAAGAGAAAAATAACCGGAAGTATAATAAATTATTTATGAAGCACCTGTGTAAAATAAACACTCCTTTAGACCTGAAAGTTCTTACGGTCGAAGAGCTTACGGAATTAGCTGAAGAAATCAGACAGCTTCTGGTATCAACCATTGCCGAAACAGGCGGGCATCTGGCTTCCAATCTCGGGGTGGTGGAACTGACAATTGCCTTGCATTATGTTTATAACCTGCCTGAAGATAAACTCGTCTGGGATGTCAGCCATCAAACCTATACACACAAAATATTAACCGGCCGTAAAGACCGGATTTCGACAATCCGTCAATACGGCGGTCTGGCCGGTTATGCCAAACGCAGTGAATCGGAATTTGATGCTTTCGGCGCCGGGCATGCCTCTACATCAATATCCGCCGCTCTGGGACTGGCGGTCGCCCGCGATATGGCCGGTTTAAAACACCGAGTTATTGCCGTTATCGGTGACGGTGCTATGACCGGGGGACTGGCTTTTGAGGGTTTGAACAATGCCGGTTCTCTCAAAAAAGATTTGCTGGTGGTGCTGAATGACAACACCTGGTCGATTTCTAAAAATGTCGGCTCCATATCCAAGTACCTTACCAGCATCATGACCGACGAAAAACTTTATAAACTGCGTAAAGAAATCTGGGATTTGACCGGGCGTTTTAAGCGCCGGGATAAAATCAGAGAAACGATAAGTCGGCTTGAAGATTCGGTCAAGGCTCTTCTGGTACCCGGGATGCTCTTTGAAAAACTGGGTTTCAGTTATTTCGGACCTATCGATGGTCATGACCTGCCGCAAATGGTTAAAATCCTGAGGGATATAAAGAAAATCGAAGGTCCGGTATTGCTCCATGTTGCCTCAAAAAAGGGTAAAGGTTTTGTGCCGGCCGAGAAGGATGTTGTTTCTTATCATGGAATCGGTAAATTTGATAAAGTGACCGGTCAGGTTACCGTCTCGAATAGTTCCTTTCCATCTTATACCGATGTTTTCGGAAACACCATGCTGGAACTGGCTTCTAAAAATGAGAAAGTCGTGGCTATCACCGCCGCCATGTGCAGCGGTACCGGTCTGGACAAGTATGCCGAGCAATATCCCGACCGTTTTTTTGATGTCGGGATTGCCGAAGGTCATGCGGCCTGTTTTGCCGCCGGGCTGGCCGCAGAGGGGATAAGACCTTATCTGGCGGTCTACTCTACTTTTATGCAACGGGCTTATGACCAGGTTATTCATGATATGGCTATTCAGAAATTACCGGTGGTCATCTGCATGGACCGCGGGGGGCTGGTCGGCAGCGATGGTCCGACGCATCACGGCGTTTTTGACCTGAGTTGTTTTTCTGCCGTTCCCAACCTTACGGTGGCGGCTCCCAAGGACGGCAATGAACTTCGAACCATGATGCATTACACCCTTGATAATAATATTGACCAGGTGGTGGTAATCCGTTACCCCCGTGATAATGTTCCTTTTGCGATGGAAGAACCTGTTCCTGCTCTCGAATGGGGAAAATGGGAGTGGTTGACCAGCCCCGGAGATATCGTGGTTCTGGCGGTCGGCGCCATGGCTGCCAACACCCTTAAGGCCCGCGAGAATCTTCATGAAAAAGGCGTGGATATTTCGGTTGTTAACGCCCGCTTTATCAAGCCTCTCGATATGGATATTTTAGCAGGTATCGCGCGTGATGCCAAGTATATCATCACTATTGAAGAAAACGCTCTGCGCGGCGGATTCGGTCAGGCAGTAGCCGCTTATCTGATTTCCGTCAGGTACGACGGCAAGTTTAAAAACCTCGGGTTGGCGGATGATTTTATCACTCATGGTACCCGCCTGGAACTTCTGCGCGAGGTTGGCCTTGACCCGGAAGGTATTGCCCGGTCAATCCGGAGTTTCATTTATGCGGAGCACAAAACCGCTGCCGGACTGCTGCAAAAGCTGGTTATGAAAAAAAACGGCAGCCTTAAAAAAAAATCGATGTCCGGATGATGGGTAAAATCCCATGAAAATTGTTGGACTGTTACAGCCTCTGGTAATTTTATATCGGAATATAATTTTATCCGGTTCCAAAAAGTTGTGCTTGCCGTCGGGGAGAGTTCTTTGATATATTTTTTACTTAAGCGAATTGATTGGCAGGGATAAATAAAATGCGGTTTGGTCTGATTGCCAATTTAAAAAGAATCGGGGCGGAAAATGCGATTAAAGTCATCCTGGAGTGGGTAAAGAAAAACAATCAGGAGTTAGTGCTCAGCCATGAACTTCAGGAAGTCGTCAGGGATTTTGCTCTTTTTTGTCCGCGCGAGGATATTGCCGGCGAGGTTGATGTTCTGGTTTCAATGGGTGGCGACGGGACATTGCTTTCGGCGGCTCGCACCGCCGGTCCTATCGGCACGCCGCTTCTGGGAATCAACCTGGGTTCGCTGGGATTTTTAACCCCCTTGAAACCGCCACAACTGGACCATGCTCTTGATGCCATCCTGGCCGGGAAGTACTCCCTCGATGAGCGGATGGTGCTTAATACGGTTGTCATGGGTAAAAAGCAACCCCCTTCGTCCGATGCTCTCAACGATGTCGTAATTGATAACGGCGCTGTCCCGCGTCTTCTTGATATCGACCTTAAAATCAACGGTGAAGAGGTGGTAACTTACAAGGCTGATGGTCTGATAATCGCCACCGCCACCGGCTCCACGGCTTATAACCTGGCGGTCGGCGGCCCGATTATGCATCCTAAAATCGAAGCCATGATTGTGTCGCCGATTTCTTCCTTTTCCCTGACGACCAGACCCATGATTTTATCCCCTGACGATGTCCTCGAGTTGATGATTCTCACTGAAAACAGGGAAGCCACGCTGGCTCTGGACGGCCAGGTCATGGTGCCCTTGTATAGCCGGGAAAAAGTCATAATTTCCCGGGCTGACTATCGCGCAAAATTAATTACTTTTCCGGAAAACTCCTATTTTCAGCTTTTAAAAAACAAATTGCACTGGGGTGTCTCACCATATTTTACCTGAACTATGACCGACATTGTCCAACTGTTCTGACAAAGCTGAAAAAATAAAATAACTTGCCAATTTTTCTCTTATGAAATAATTTATCAGTCAAAGCGGGAGTAACTCAGTTGGCAGAGTCACAGCCTTCCAAGCTGTTGGTCGCGAGTTCGAGCCTCGTCTCCCGCTCTTTATTTAACGAAGGTAAGTCGATGATTAATAATAAAATATTTTTATCATTGCTGATATTATTGTTATCCCTGACCGGATGTATTGAACGTCGCACCCAGGCGACATTCGACAAGGAAACCTCCGTCTCAAGAGAATTGGCGGCAATGGTGGAAGAAGACCAGCGAATACGATATAATGATTCTCTGGAATGGTCGGTGGTCGCCGCCATTGACCTGAAACACCGACAGCGGATTTATGAACTTCTGGCGAAAGGGGAGATTACCGAGCCCAAGAATTTATATCATGCCGCCTTGATTTTACAGCATGCCGAACCGTCGAGCTGCCAGGAATGCTTCTACCTGGCCTATTTGCTGGCTTATGAAGCCGTGGCTCGTGGTTTTGAAGAAGCTCGCAATCTTACAGCTGCCTGTCTTGACCGTTATCTGGTTTTTTCAGGTCAACCCCAGAAATATGGCACCCAGTTTAACAGAGACAGTACCGGACACTGGTATCTTTTTGAAATAGATAGCCTTACGACTGATTCCGAACGTCAGGTTTGGGATGTGAAACCGCTTGAAGTCATTAAAGCTCAAATTGAAAAGATGAATCAGGGTCTCCCATAAGAGCAGCCATAAAAATATTATATTGTTATTGTTCAAGCAGTTATAAATATACGACTATTATTTTCAAATTGCTGTTTAATTCATTTATTTTTTATTAAAATGTATAATTTTTGCACAAACCCTCATTAATTAATAGGGCGGTTTGTCGAAAAAAAGATTAGGCCTTTTTTTTAAAGTCATTTTTATGTTTAAAAATGGCTTGACATAATGTTGCTCGGCAATATATTAAGGGCTTACTTGAAAGGCGAAGTGCGCCTTTTTTTTGAATTTTTTTTAAAAGAATTTGTTGAACGGCCCAGATAGCTCAGTTGGTAGAGCACATCCTTGGTAAGGATGAGGTCACCAGTTCAATCCTGGTTCTGGGCTCTTTATAAATTTGGAGGAAGACCCAGGCGATGGCGAAGGAGAGATTTGACAGGACGAAGCCGCACGTGAATGTGGGGACGATTGGGCATGTGGATCATGGGAAGACGACGTTGACGGCGGCGATAACGATGATGATGGCGCAGAAGAACAAGACGCAGGTTCGGACGTTTGATTCGATAGACAATGCGCCGGAGGAGCGTGAGCGGGGGATAACGATAGCGACGGCGCATGTGGAGTACGAGTCGGATCGTCGGCATTATGCGCATGTAGATTGTCCGGGGCATGCGGATTATGTGAAGAACATGATAACGGGTGCGGCGCAGATGGACGGGGCGATTTTGGTGGTATCGGCATCGGACGGGCCGATGCCTCAGACGCGGGAGCACATTTTATTAGCGCGTCAGGTGGGGGTTCCGTACATAATAGTCTTCATGAACAAGGTGGACATGGTGGATGATCCGGAGTTACTGGATTTGGTGGAGTTGGAGGTACGGGAGTTGCTGAGCAAGTATCAGTTTCCGGGGGATGACATTCCGGTGATACGGGGTTCGGCGTTGAAGGCGATGCAGGCGGGGATATCGGGGACGAAGTGGGACGATCCGATATTCAAGCCGATTATGGAGTTAGTGGCGGCGTGTGACACGTACATACCGGAGCCGAAGCGGGAGGTAGACAAGCCGTTTTTGATGCCGGTGGAGGATGTTTTTTCGATAACGGGTCGTGGGACGGTCGGCACGGGACGAGTGGAGCGGGGGGTAATCAAGCAGGGGGAGGAAGTGGAGATAGTGGGGATACGGGAGACGCGCAAGACGGTGGTGACGGGTGTGGAGATGTTTCGGAAGTTATTGGATCAGGCGCAGGCGGGTGACAATGTGGGGTTATTGTTGCGGGGTATAGACAAGGACAGTTTGGAGCGGGGGATGGTGTTGGCGGCGCCGGGATCGGTGACGCCGCACCGGAAGTTCAAGGCGGAGGTTTATGTATTGACGAAGGAGGAGGGAGGCCGTCACACGCCGTTTTTCAATGGTTATCGGCCGCAGTTTTATTTTCGGACGACGGACGTGACGGGGGTGGCGGAGTTACCGGCGGGGGTAGAGATGGTGATGCCCGGTGACAACGTGGCGATGAAGGTGGAGTTAATCACGCCGATAGCGATGGAGAAGGAGCTTCGCTTCGCCATTCGTGAAGGCGGTCGGACGATCGGTGCCGGCGTCATCGCCGACATCATCGAATAAAGTTGGTTTTTGTTTTTGGAAAGTTGGTTGAATTGTGCCCAGAGAAAGAATTACTCTCGCCTGCGGTGATTGCAAAAGACGCAATTACGAAATGATGAAAAATAAACGATTGCACCCTGAAAGGGTGGAATATCGTAAATTCTGTCCTTTTTGCAGAAAACATACGACGCATAAGGAAACGAGATAAAAGCACAGAGGCCAGTAGCTCCAACGGTAGAGCGCCGGTCTCCAAAACCGGATGCTGGGGGTTCGAATCCCTCCTGGCCTGAAAAATAAAACACGTGGTGGATGGTGTTACAGAAAATTAAAAAATATTTAAAAGAAACGATGGCCGAGCTCCGCAAAATGACCTGGCCGACCAAAGATGAGTTGATCGGCTCGACTATTATAACGGTGGTCGTGTCCTTGATTGTATCGATATTTATCGGCATCGTGGACCGGATTTTAAGTCTGGTTATCAGGACTATTTTCGGCGGTGGTCTGGGAGGTTAAGTGACGTTACGCTGGTACGTTGCCCATACTTATTCCGGGCATGAGCAGAAAGCTAAAAAGTATCTTGAATCGGCTATCGCCAATACCGGTTTACAGAGTAAATTCGGCCAGATTCTTGTCCCGACCGAACAGGTGACGGAGATGAAGCAGGGCAAACGCTCCACTTCGACCAAAAAGTTTCTGCCCAGTTACATTCTCATCGAGATGGAACTGGACAAGGAAACCCAGAATCTGGTGGTCTCCACACCGGGGATTACCAATTTTGTGGGTGCCGGGGGGAAACCCGCGCCCTTGAAAGAGTCCGAACTCAAACGCATTGTCGGGCAGATTGACCGCAGCCGGACAGAAGAGAGCACGGATGTTCCTTTCCAGGCGGGGGACCCGGTCAAGGTCAAGGATGGTCCCTTCATGGATTTTTCAGGGACCATCAGCGAAATCAATATGGAACGGCGGAAAGTCAAGGTCATGGTTTCGATATTCGGACGTCCCACCCCGGTGGAACTTGATTTTCTTCAGGTGGAATTAGTAAAAAGCAAAACATGAGCTTGTTTTTTTGGAGAATAACTTAAGTGGCGAAAAAAGTAGCAGCTGAAATAAAACTTCAGATACCGGCGGGTCAGGCCAATCCGGCCCCTCCGGTGGGACCGGCGCTGGGTCAGCGCGGGGTCAATATTATGGAGTTTTGCAAGGCCTTCAATGCCAGGACCCAGGAAGGTAAGGGCATCCTGACGCCGGTAATTATCACCGTCTATACGGATAAATCGTTTACTTTTATTACCAAAACCCCGCCCGCTTCGACCCTGTTAAAGATGGCGGCCAAGGTGAAAAAAGGTTCGGGCATGCCTAATAAGGATAAGATTGGTCAGGTAACCAAAGCCCAGGTCGTGGAAATTGCCAAAACCAAGATGGCTGATTTGAATGCCGCGTCGGAAGCCCAGGCGGTGGCCATTATCGAGGGTACGGCCCGCTCGATGGGCATTGAAATTATACAATAACCGGTGTTAACCTTCGTTTGTACCTGTGACGATGTTTCGCGTTGACAGGGAGAAAAGGAGTATATGAAACATTCAAAAAATTACAGACGCTATCACGAGAAGATTGACCGCACCAGGCATTACCCCCTGGCGGAAGCGGTCAAAATCATCAAAGAAAACAAATACGCGAAATTTGATGAATCGGTCGAGATAGCCATTCGTCTTGGTGTAAATCCCAAGAATGCGGACCAGATGGTGCGCGGCACCGTGTCTTTACCCAACGGTACCGGGAAATCGGTCAGAGTGGCGGTGTTTGCCCAGACGGAGAAAGCGGAAGAAGCCAAAGCCGCCGGGGCGGACTTTATCGGGGCGGAGGACCTGGCGGAAAAAATCCAGGGCGGCTGGACCGATTTTGATGTAGCGGTCGCTACCCCGGATATGATGCGGGTGGTTGGCAAGCTGGGTAAGGTGCTGGGACCGCGGGGCTTGATGCCCAATCCTAAAACCGGCACGGTGACGATGGACCTCACCCGCACTATCAAGGAATTGAAAGCCGGCCGCATTGAATTCCGGGTTGACAAGCAGGCCAACGTGGCCGCTTCCATTGGTAAATTGTCTTTTAACGAAAACCAGATAATGGAAAATGTTCATGCTTTCGTTGAGGCTATTCTCCGGGCTAAACCGGCGACGGCCAAGGGAGCATATTTCCTGGGAGCTTCAATTTGTTCGACGATGAGCCCGGGTTTGAAAATAGACCATGCTGAACTTCTTCAAACCGTGAAGAAATAGCATAAGGAGCCAGAAAGTCATGCCGAAAACCGAAAAAGTTGATACGATTGAAAGAATTACCAGGCTTTTCCAGGAATCGAATTCTTTCTTTATAACCGATTACCAGGGTCTGAATGTCCCTGATATGACCAGTCTCAGAAAAAAATTACGAGAAAATAAAGTCAAGTATCTGATTGCCAAAAATACCCTTTACAAGCTGGCGGCTAAAAACGTAGGTCAGGATAAGCTGGATGAGCATTTTACCGGCCCGACCGCGGTAGCATTTACCAGTGAGGACGCCTCGCTGGCGGCCAAAGTGTTGTATGACTCTTTTAAGGAAAAAGAACGTCCCCGCATTAAGGCTTTCGTGGTTGAAAACAGTATTTACCAGCCGGATGATATCAAGCGTCTGGCGGAACTGCCGCCCCGCGATGTTCTCCTGTCGATGCTGGTAGCGGCGGTGGAATCGCCATTAAGCTCCGTAGTTAATGCAATCGATGGTATTTTCTCGGAACTGGTGCGGACGATTGACGCCCTTGGGGAAAAGAAAAAGGTACAGGTTTGAGAAAATTGAGACTTCGTGGGATTTTACTCCCCCCTTGCTTCTAAGCGGTTTGGTCTCACCGTTTGGGCCGGGAGGCGTCCCGAAATAAAAAAAAATGAAATTAAATATTCGAAATTGAAAGGTAAGAAAAGTGGCAAACGCAGCGATTGATGAAATTGTTGAAAAGATAGCGGGTTTAAGCGCTATGGATCTTGCTGATTTGTCTAAAGCTATCCAGGACAAATTTGGTGTGACGGCGGCCGCCCCGATGGCGATGATGCCGGGAATGATGCCCGGTGCCGGTGGCGGTGGTGCCGCGGCGGCTGAGGAACAAACCGAGTTTACGGTTGTTTTATCGGCGGTGGGTGAAAAGAAGATCCAGGTGATTAAAGTAGTCCGAGAGCTGACCTCGCTCGGCCTGAAAGAAGCCAAAGATCTGGTGGAAGGTGTCCCGGCCAAAGTCAAGGAAGGTGTTTCCAAGGACGAGGCTGCATCCGTGAAAAGCAAGCTCGAAGAAGTGGGTGCTACGGTTGAGATTAAGTAATTCTGTAAGTCAACGGCCGGGAAGGTTAATTCCCGGCCGGATAAGTCCGGCTTTAGTTTTAAAACCCCTTTTGTTTTGTTTGTTGGTTGATTGACTGTAACAATAGCTCCCTCAAAGTAACGGGAGAAAAATTATTTTTTTGAACAGGATCGCCAAATTTTAAAAAATTTAAATATATGTCTGTTAATCCATAGTGGGATTAATGTGTTACCCGTGAGTGTTTCTTATTTTAGGAGGGTAATCTTTTGACCCGAATTGGTGAGTTAACAAGGATAAGTTACGCGTCTATTCCGGACGCCGTGGAAATGCCCAATTTACTTGAAGTGCAGCTGCAATCATACGAAGATTTTCTGCAGGCGCAAGTACCCGTCAATAAACGCGAAAAGAAAGGGCTGCATCAGATTTTCATGGATATCTTTCCCGTAACCGATATTCATGAAAACTACTCCCTGGAGTATCTCGGTTATCATCTCGGTCCCAAACGATACTCGATTGAAGAGTGCCGGGAACGAAACATGACTTATGCCGCTCCCCTGAAAGTGACCATGCGTCTGGTTACCCGCCAGGGCGAAGGCAAGCAGAAGGAAGTCAAGGATATCATCGAACAGGATGTCTATCTGGGCGAACTGCCCCTCATTACCGAGTGGGGAACGTTTATTATTAACGGTGCGGAAAGAGTGATTGTCAGTCAGCTCCATCGCAGCCCCGGGGTGTTTTTCGACGAAGTCATTCATCCCAACGGTAAAAAGTTATATTCCGCCCGCGTTATTCCCTATCGGGGCAGCTGGGTTGAATTCGGCATGGATGTCAATGATATCCTTTACGTTTACCTGGACTCCAAGAAAAAAATTCCTCTGACCACCCTTTTCCGCTGTGTCGGCTATTCCACCGACGAAGAACTGGTTAACCTTTTTTATGAGGAACACATTAAAAAGGTCAATCTGACGGGTAAGGGGGCCGATGGTATCGAAGGTTCCTTTCTGGCGGAGACGATTGTTGACCGGGAAACCGGTGAGATTCTTTTCCCGGTCGGCGAGGAGTTAAGCGAAACCGTTATCGAAAAACTTCTGAATAATAAATGCAAGTCCCTCAAGATAATTACCCGTGATGAAAAGCGCGAAGCTTACGTGGTTCTCAACACTCTTAAAAAGGATGCTACCAAGTCCCGCGAGGAAGCTCTTATTAAGGTCTATTCGATGTTGCGACCGGGCGAACCGCCGACGCTGGAAATGGCCGAATCCTTCCTTGATAAAATGCTGTTCAACAACAAACGCTATGACCTCGGTGAAGTGGGTCGATATATGATAAATCAGCGGATGGGGCTGGATATTCCGCTGGATAAGACTATTTTTGACGTCAGGGATTTTATTGCCATTACCCGTTACCTGATCGGTTTGCGAAACGATATCGGCTATACCGACGATATCGACCATCTGGGTAACCGGCGCGCCCGCACGGTGGGTGAGTTGTTGTCCAACCTGTTTTCCGTGGGTCTGTCAAGGGTTGCCCGTACTATCCGTGAAAGGTTATCCCTGAAAGACCAGGAGAACCTGACGCCGCAATTGTTGGTCAATGCCCGCACCGTGTCTTCGGTGGTGGAGACTTTCTTCGGTTCCTCCCAGTTGTCCCAGTTTATGGACCAGACCAACCCGCTGTCGGAGTTGACCAATAAACGAAGGTTGTCAGCTCTGGGACCCGGCGGTTTGACCCGTGAAAGAGCCGGTTTTGAAGTTCGTGACGTTCATCACACGCATTATGGCCGGATGTGCCCGATTGAAACGCCGGAAGGTCCCAATATCGGTCTGATTACCTCACTGGCTACTTATGCCCGCATCAACCGTTACGGTTTTCTGGAGACCCCGTATCGCAAAGTGGAAAAGGGAAGAGTGACCGACCAGGTGGTCTATCTCTCGGCTGACGCCGAGGACAGGTATTTTATCGCTCAGGCCAATGAGCCTCTGGATAAAAACGGGCGTTTTGTAAATGAAATGGTAATAACCAGGCGCCGTTCCGATTATCCGGTTGTGAAGGCGGAGGAAGTTCAGTATATGGATGTTTCGCCGCGACAGATCGTGTCGGTAGCGGCTTCCCTGATCCCTTTTCTTGAACATGATGACGCCAACCGTGCCCTGATGGGTTCCAACATGCAACGCCAGGCGGTACCTCTTTTGAAGACTGAAGCACCGCTCATCGGTACCGGTATGGAGCGTAAGGTGGCGGTTGACGCCGGGGTGGTGGTCAAAGCCCGCGAAGCGGGAACCGTTGTTTATGTTGACAATCAAAAAATAATTATTCGACCTGAAATAAAACAGCGGGTCGGAAAATTGGGCTATGTCGAAGACCGGGAATACAACTTGATTAAATTCGCCCGCTCCAACCAGGACACCTGTGTGAATTATCGCCCGGTGGTTAAAGAAGAGGATAAGGTCGTTGAAAATCAGATTATCGCCGACGGTCCGGCTGTTGACCGGGGCGAGCTGGCGCTGGGCAATAACACTCTGGTTGCCTTTATGCCCTGGCGCGGTTATAACTTTGAAGATGCCATTATTCTTTCCGAACGCCTGGTGCATAGGGATATTTTCACCTCGATTCATATCGAAGAATACGAACTTCAGGTGCGTGATACCAAGCGCGGGGCCGAAGAAATAACGCGTGAAATTCCCAATGTTTCCGAGGAAGCGCTCTTGAACCTGGACGAGCGGGGTATTATCCGTATTGGTGCCGAGGTGGAGGCCGGGGATATTCTGGTTGGCAAGGTTACTCCCAAGGGCGAGACCGAGCTTTCGCCCGAGGAACGTCTTCTGCGGGCTATTTTCGGGGAGAAAGCCGGCGATGTGCGCGATGCTTCTTTGAAAGCGCCGCCCGGCATGAAGGGTGTCGTCATTAAAACCCGGGTTTTTTCCCGTAAGGAAAGAACTGAAGAAGCTAAAAAGAAGGAAAAAACCGAGATTGCCCTTTTGAAAAAGAAGTTCAATAAGAAAATAATGGATATTTCCAGCCTGCGTAATCAGAAACTTAATGAACTTCTCGACGGGCAAACCTCGCGAGCGATTCGTTCCCTGGCTGATAATTCCGTGCTGATTCGTTCCGGTCATAAATTAAAAGCCGGTTTCTTCGACGAGTTCGATGTTGACAACGCGGTGGCACCCGATGGGTACTGCAACGATGAAAACATCAACAAGCATGTGGGAAATATCATAGCCGAAGCGGTGGAGCTCATCGAAGCCAAAAAAAGCGAAATGGAAATTGAGATTGATAAAGTACAGCGCGGTGCGGAACTTCCGCCCGGCGTCAAGCAACTGGTCAAGGTGACGATAGCCATTCGCCGCAAGATTTCCGTGGGCGATAAGATGGCCGGCCGCCATGGCAACAAGGGCGTGGTTTCCAAAGTCGTTCCCGTCGAGGACATGCCTTATATGGAAGATGGTACGCCGATCGATATCATTTTGAATCCCCTCGGGGTTCCATCGCGTATGAATATCGGTCAGATAATGGAAACCCACCTGGGCTGGGCAGCACGGCGCCTGAATGAATATGTCGCCACGCCGGTATTCGACGGCGCCTCGGTTGGGGACATTAAAAAGAAACTCAACCAGGCCGGTCTTCCTGAAAGCGGCAAGATTACCCTTTATGACGGTCTTACCGGAACGCCTTTCGATAACCCGGTTACCGTCGGTTATATATATATGTTGAAACTATCACATCTGGTGGACGACAAGATCCATGCCCGTTCTATCGGCCCGTATTCGCTGGTTACGCAACAGCCGCTGGGCGGTAAAGCTCAGTTCGGCGGTCAGCGCTTCGGGGAGATGGAAGTCTGGGCGCTGGAGGCTTACGGCGCGGCTTATACCCTGCAGGAAATGCTGACGGTTAAATCCGACGACGTTACCGGTCGCAGCCGCGTTTATGAAGCCATCGTCAAGGGTGAAAATCCACCCGAACCGGGTTACCCGGAAGCCTTCAATGTCCTTATCAAGGAACTTCAGGCTCTGGGTCTGGATGTGAAGTTGATTGAGAAGTGAGTAACAGGAAGTTTTGGCAGTTCGGACATTTATCCGGGCGTATCAAATAAAGGAGTGAACCGTGGTTGAAATGTTATCAAAAGGTCAGGGACCTCAAAAGAAGCCGTCTGATTTCGCAGCCATTCAAATTCAGATTGCTTCTCCAGAAACCATATTATCGTGGTCTTATGGTGAGGTAACCAAACCGGAAACAATCAACTACCGGTCGTTCAAGCCGGAACGAGATGGTCTTTTTTGCGAGAGAATTTTCGGTCCGGTGAAAGACTGGGAATGTAATTGCGGAAAATATAAAAGAATCAGGTTCCGCGGCATTGTCTGTGACCGCTGTGGGGTGGAAGTCACCCAGTCAAAAGTCCGCCGGGAACGGATG
>JAQUSF010000025.1:8307-32637 GCA_028715215.1 Candidatus Zixiibacteriota bacterium | reverse complement strand
CGAAGGCCGATGATGGTCTGCCCCACCGGAGTATTGGACAGACGGCCGAAAGCCGGGATAAACATCCCCCGCACCCGGAAGGAATCGTTGTCAATCAGCACTCCCAGGGCTTTACCTTCTTTAAGCCAGGAATATATTTGTCGTGGTGGATCGGTCGTGGCAAAATTGACCAGCCCCATAGCTTCCCTGTTCTCCACCAATAACTTATCAAGGCGCGGGTCATACATTTCCCGACCGATAACAGCGATTTCATACCCCCGGTCGGCGATATAGGCGGCTAAAAGTTCAAAATTCCCGATATGTCCGGTAATACCCAAAATACCCTTACCGTTTTGATAAGCCTGTTCAAAATATTCCAGGCCTTCGACCGTAACCAGATGTTTTATTTCGGAATGAAAATGTTTTCGGAAACGAAACACGTCAGCCAGGTTTCTGCCGCTGTTTACGAAAAAGTTACGCCCGATAAGCTTCTTTTCAGCCGGCTTTAAGGTATCTTTGTAAACCGCGGAGAGGTGGCGAAAGACCCGATAGCGCTCCCGGGGCATAAGTTTCCAGGCGGCCAGAGCCAGCCAGCCGGCCAGAAACAGCGCCATCCGTCGCGGGATGATATTGAAAAAGAAGACCAGCAACCGGGTCAACAGGTAAACCAAAGACCGTTTAATTGTTTTCCGAGATGACATTTCAGACAAGTTTCGATTTGAGAATATCGTGCAGGTGAATAACCCCGACCAGCCGTTTTTCCCTGTCGAGCGTGGGTAATTGAGTGATAGCGTGTTTTTCCATCAGCGCCAGGGCGGCATCGAGAATGGCGTCCTGAGAAATGCCCTTGAAGTTTTTTATCATAACATCACCGGCTGTTAATCTGAACGGGTCCTTGTTTTTTTCCATCAACCGCCGCAGGTCGCCATCGGTAAAAATACCTGCCGGCCGACCTTCCTCATCCTTCATTAAAACACAGCCGAGCCTTTTACCGGTCATTTCCAGAATCATTTCCGAGACGGTGGCGGTAGCCGTCACCAGCGGGATATCGGCACCGGTATGATGATATTCCGATACTTTTTTAAGCAGCCGCCTTCCGATAAAACCGCCCGGATGCAAAACGGCAAAATCGCTGGAGGAAAAATTCCGGGCTTTCAACAGGGCTACCGCCAGGGCATCGCCCATGACCAAAGCGGCGGTCGAGGACGAGGTCGGCACCAGGTTGTTCGGGCAGGCTTCCGAAATCACCGAACAGTCCAGGACAATATCAGCCCGCTGACACAAGGGCGATTCAACCGTACCACACAGGCCGATAATCTTGATATCGAGCCGCCGCGATACGGCCACTATCGCTTCCAGCTCTTCCATTTGACCCGATTTGGAAATGAACATCAGGATATCCTCCGAACGCATCAGCCCCAGGTCGCCGTGCAACGCCTCCGCCGGATGGAGAAAAAACGATGAGATGCCGGTGGAGTTGAAAGTCGCCACAATCTTTTTACCTACCAGCCCGGATTTCCCCATCCCGGAAACAATTACCCGCCCTTTGCAATCAAGGATTGCCGCCACCGCTTCATCGAAACCGGCGCCCAGCCGGGCGGCCATAGCCGTCAGCGCCTCGGCTTCATGGAGAATTACTTCCTGAGCATATTTGATTAAACTCATCCGACTATAAAATCCTTCGGGTCCAGGCCCCGCGCTTTAAAATAAAGTTCCAGTATCTCTCGAATGGCACCCTGACCGCCCTTGCGCCCCGTCACATAACTCGCGACCGCTTTCAAACTCCGGTGAGCATCATTGACGGCTATCGGCAAACCGACCTTCCCGGCCAACTTGATATCCAGAAGGTCGTTGCCGACGAAAGCGACCTCGGAAAAATCAATCTTCAATTTTGCCAGTAACGGCTCGAGCATGGCGGTTTTTTCCTTCATTCCCTGCATGACGTGCTTGACACCCAGGTCTTTCATGCGGCTTTCAGTCGAGGTGGAGTAACGACCGGAAACAATCGCCACTTCCAATCCGGCCCGCATCGCCAGTTTCATCAGGAAACCATCGGAAATATTAAACCGCTTCAGTTCAAAACCGTCCGGCCCGAAATAGATGCTGTCATCCGTGAGCACGCCGTCAACATCCAGCGCCAGCAATTTAATATTTTTCAACCTCTCGACAAATTGCCGCCGGCTAAGCCTGGCTTTTCGTATCACTGAGCATCCCTTATCTTCAAAACCGTTTCCAGCAACTCATCCATCCTGTCAAGCGGCAGCATTGCCCCGGCATCGGAAAGGGCGAGCGACGGTTCGGGATGGGTTTCGACAAAAAGACCGTCGATACCCACAGCCATCGCCGCTTTCGACATTGGAATCACATACTCCGGCTGACCGGTGGAAACCGCACCCCCTCCGCCCGGCAACTGCAGGGAATGGGTGGCGTCGAAGACAACTTTCAAGCCGGTTTGTTTCATTATCAAAAGTGAACGAAAATCCACGACCAGCTGGTGATAACCAAAGGTAGTCCCGCGCTCGGTTAGCATGACTTTTTTAGTAGCCGCCTTGGCGGCGACTTTGGCCATATCCTCCGGTGCCAGAAACTGCCCCTTTTTGATATTTATCCATTTCCCGGTCCGGGCGGCCCCGACCACCAGAGCGGTCTGCCGGCAGAGGAACGCCGGTATCTGAAGGATATCCGCTACCCTGGCGACGGCCTCGATTTCAACCGTCTCGTGAACATCGGTTAAAATCGGTAACCTGTACTTTTCTTTGACCTGCCGAAGTACTTCCAGGCCTTCATCAAAACCCGGCCCCGCATAGGAGTTCGCTGACAGACGGTTGGCTTTTTTATAAGAGGCTTTAAAAATATAAGGCAGGTCGTACCTGGCGGTCAGTTCCGCCAGATGTTCCGCCACCTGAAAGCAGGTTTCGGCATTTTCCACCACGCAGGGGCCGGCGATAAGAAAAAAATCGCCCTGCTCCACTCGTTTTAGAGCGTCACTATTCATGGCCGGAATATAAATTATAGTTTCTAAAAAAACAGCTTTTATTAATTCCCGGCAAATTTATGACTTCCTTAAAAGCCACTTAATTTTATCACCGTTTCTGGTAAGATATTTATCACAGGCTTTCTGAGCCGCCGAATCATTGACCAAATATATCCAGAAATAACCGTCACCGCCTTTTATCGAGTCTATGGCCGTTACAAAAACACCCTGCAAAGTAGCTTTAAATTTGACATCGTGTTTCTCCACAAGCAAATCAAAAACCGACATCGAATCAACCCCGTCCAGTTCAATTACCAGGCTGTCTCGGGCAGTTGGTGAACCAGCCAGGTCACGGCTTATTTCGGAATACGATTTCTCCTTTTCCCGGCTGCATTGAATAAGAAAAGATACCAGGCTTAAAATGGTTAATATATAAATAATCCGGCAATAAAGATTATTCGTCCTGAACATTATCAGCTCCTCGTTTTCATCATGAATTATTATACTACTGCCCGGCCTAAAAGATGGCCCTGACGCACATTTAAAAAATAGTATTCCATCGGCTTTAAAAGAAGAAAAAAATCTGTTGTTTTTAATTTGCCTGGTGGATAATGATTCGAATATATTGACTTTGAATGAGTATTCATTTTAAATGAGAGGGCAGGATGGACTTTGGAAAAATAATCAATAATTCCTTCAATATAGCCTGGAAACATAAATCCCTATGGCTTTTGGGCTTGTTTGCCGAAGGCAGTTATTCCGCCTTTTACATTCATAAGGAAGACCTCAATCTGGAAAAGATCTTCGATTTCGAAGCTTTCGGTATCAGCAATGATATCATGGATATATTACCTTCGTTCGAAGTCCTGTTCGTACCCATAATGCTGGCTTTCCTTACTTTTATGCTGCTCCTTTTTATCATGCACCTGATAGCTGTCCCGGGCCTGATTGATGGAATCAACAAAATAACGCGCGGCGGGTTTTATTCCCTGGCCGGTTCCATAAATGTCGGCCTTCATAATTTCTGGCGCTTTTTCGGCTTGTTTTTACTTCTTTTCATAACTAATTTCATTGCCATAATCAGTCTGGTTCTTGTCGGAGTGGTGTTTTTTCTAATCCATGTTGCTCTGGGTATATTATCGTTGCTGGTTCTTATCCCCCTGCTCTTCCTGGTTATCATGACCACGACCAATATTTATTCCCTGACGCAAAGAGCCATTGTCGTTCGGGATACCACTATCGGTAACGCCCTCGAAGAGGCTTTTCTGCTGTTCAGGAAAAACTTACTAAACAACCTGTTAATATTCCTTATTTTTCTGGGCCTTTCGATCGGCCTGGGTTTGGCCGCTTTAATTATCTGGTTAATAGTCAGTCTTCCACTCGGCATGATTGTCATGGCCATGGGCTTGAAACTGATCCCGGCCATGATTATCGGTATCATTCTGGGTTTGCCGGTCTCGCTGGTTGTCGGGGGTTTTCTGGGTGTGGTTTTCAACAGTTTATACACCCTGTTCTATTTCGAGCTGGTGGAACCGGGCGGCCCACAAATCGCCGCACCGGCTGTGCCCTCCGGCTCACAACCGTAAATTTCATAATTTCTGTTAAGCCGACAGGAAATCTTGCCTGTCGGCTTAAAATCACTTTATAGTTTTACTTGCCTTAGTGCCCATTTAACTATTATTTCCGGCTATGACGAAGTTTGTTTTGACCATCTTGAGCATAATACTGCCGGGACTGACCGCTTTTGCCCAGACCGGTTATGATACCTATACCCCGATTCCCCGGGTTAATATCAATGACCGTTCCATAACCTTACAGAACAGCCTTTTCCCTGAATATTATCAAAAATATTCCGCGGCTTCGGATATGAACTGGGTGCAGCGTAACGATAGTCTTCTTAAAGACTTCTGGACTCAAAACGGCTCGGTCATTCTTGAAAATCTGTCCCGGTTATCAGGAATCCGGTGGCATGAAGAAGTCTTTGACATCTATTTTGTCCGTTACTACCCGGATATCGGCGAGGGGGAACCGGTAATTATTCCCCTGGGGGGTATCAAGCAGTGTCAATTGACCGAAGCTGCGCCAAACGGTTGTCGCTTGTATCTTAATTTGATTTATCAACTGGCCCGGCGAATGCTGGCTCAAACTGTCCGTCCCGGCGACAACATTTACTATGCCATCGCCGACCATCCCCTGATGCGCCCCGGCCCGTTTCGGCGGGACAACCTGGCCATGCTCCTGGCGGTGGTGACCGGCCAATATGTGCTGGGACTTGATTCCACTTACAACGCTTTCCAGTCGGCTTTCTGGCAAAGGCATTTTCCCGGCCGGGAAATTTTTAACCAATATCTGCTTAATGAATGGATTTTATCTCCTGAAAATCCCCTGACCAGGTGGATCGCGAGGGAACCTTACAACTCCCACCTGGTCTTGACCACACGACCGCCGCGGGTGACCCCCGGTGAGGAAAATCGAACCAACCGGGTTTTTATAGAGGGACTGCCGACAAAAGGTCAGCTGGGTTTCTCGGTCAAGATCAATCAAAACAACCGTCTGGAAGTGGATAAGATCGACATGAACCGCCTGACTTACGCCTGCGGCCTTCAACAGGGGGATGAAATTCGCCAGGTGGATAATATCCGACCCCGGACCCAGAAAGAACTGATTGAAAGAATACTGGAAGGCCTTGAGAAAGGTCGGTCAACCCTGCAAATTATGCGCGGCGGCCAGAACCTGGTGGTCTTAATTCAGCCGCGAGAATTGTTTACGCCCGAAGATTCCTTTTACTGGGACCGGCTCGAAGATACCCTGTCGCTACCCCTTCCCTACGACACCCCTTTTATTCCCGACAGCCTGGCTCCGGACTCGGGACGCTGAAATAAAGCACTCCCTTTTATGTAAAATCCTAATATTCGCCTTTTTCAGGTACGATACAGATAAACTCAAAAGGCGTGTCGAAAGGATTTTCAAACTGATGTTCGGTATTGGCGGGCACCAGGGCGAAATCTTTTTCGCCGAGCTCGAAAATCTGGTCGCCGAGGCGTAGTTTGCCCCGTCCACGTATAACATGGTTGATATGTTCCCAGGCATGCCGGTGACGGGGCGTATAACCCCCCGGTTCGAGGCGGAAAACCCGCAGGACATAGTCCGCCCAGCCTTCTCTCTTACCAATTACCACCGCCTTAGAAGCGCTTTTAACACCGTCCATCTTGACTTCAACCGACTGCATATCACGATATTTATAAACGGGCATAAAACCTCCAATTACTATTACAAAATAATCCGCCGGTAAAATATAAACAAAAAAAGACCCGCTTTCCAGAGAAAAACGGGTCAACAGGTTTTTTATACTTCAATGTATAAGAACTTATTTTCTCCTGCGAGTGGTGCGACGACGCATGCTGCGACGCGGGGTCCAGTTCATCGGGGACGCCCAGCGCGTACGCGTGGTCCTTCTGGTCCGGCGGGGACGAGGATTGCTTGCCCGGTGAGCCGGCTTGCGGGTGGTACCAGTGTTGCCTCTCCAAACCGAGGGATTGGCTTTGCGGATGTTCAGGTCCGAAGCTTTGTAGCGGACGGAATAGACGGTCCGGCCGAGTTGACGGGCAACCCAGGAGGTCTCGTTGTTACGATAATATTTCCGCATGAAAGCAATTTCTTCTCTTGACCATTGACGACCGCCGCGAGTGGAGCGACGAGACGGTTTGTGAGAGTAAGGTCTACGATAGGTAGGCCGCTTTCTGGTTTTCCTTGTAGCCATATTGAACTCCTTGTTTGAGTCGTTAACGTATGTGAATACGGTCATGGCTTAGTCCGCATTCACCGCTATCATAAATTCTATTTTTTACATCGTCTATTTCCTGAATTACTTAACAGTCATCGACTTAGTTTTTTTAAGACGCCCTGACTCCGCTTTTTACTTTTTTCCCGCTCAAAAAATGAAATGGCCTGTTAAGAAGTTATTGATTCTGACGATAACCACCCGATTTTACCACTATAAAAAAACCGCGGATAAACTTCTCTGCATCTTTTTGGGTCTTGCAATTTATTGCCGTTCAATAAAATACAGCCACGATAATCTTTTCGGGTTGGAGTGAAAAATAAAATTCCCTTCTGGGAATATCCCCCGTAACCAAAACGGTCTGATAAAATCGCCCTTATGCTCCATTACCTCCCTGCCTCATACCGGTGTTAAAAAATGTTAACTGTCTGAACAGCCCGGACGGAAAAATTCGTTTTTGCACCGGATTTTATCAGGTATTCCCGTTGGAGACACGGTTCGTTTTTCGAGATTGATAAATCAGGATTAGTTGTTGCGCCGGAGCTTTTCCTGGAGTAGATTATTTTAATCTTTTACCGAAAAAAGATAATATGAAAAGAGAATACATATTAGTCTCCCTGTTCTTCCTGATTGCCGCGGCCTTTTTCTACCTGTTTTACCGTATCATGATACCCTTTTTCGTACCTATTGTCTGGGCGGCGGTTCTCACGGTTCTTTTTTATCCCGCTTATGAAAAACTGCAAAAACACGTGAAAACCAGGGGTATGGCATCGACCCTGATGTGCCTGATTATCGTCATTATCATTATCGGCCCGATCACCTACCTGTTCGTTGCCCTCGTCAACGAGGCGACCACCGCCGTCACCAAAGTAAACGAAATGTATAAAAACGGTCGGCTTAACGAGATGTTATCGTTCAACCTCCCCCTGTTCGAAACCATGAAGGAAAAGCTGTCGCAGTACTATGACCTGTCCAAAATAAATTTCGACGAAATCGCCAAAGACGCTATCGACAATGTCAGCGGGGTGATTGTCAACCAGACTACCTGGCTGGTGACCAATGGAACCAAGACCGTTTTTTATTTCCTGCTGATGATTTTCAGCATGTATTATTTTTTCAAAGACGGGGAGAAAGCGGTGTTAAAAATACGCCGGCTGCTGCCTTTGACCCCCAATCAGATTAACATGACCTTCAAACAGCTGCGGGATATTATCCAGGCCACCATGTACGGCGGGGTGGTGGTAGCATTGATTCAGGGTCTTATCGGAGGCGTTCTGTTTTTAATAGTGGGGATCCCCTCGCCCGTGTTCTGGGGTGCCATCATGGCCTTCCTGTCTATAATTCCTTTTTTAGGCGCTTTTATCGTCTATATCCCGGCGGGAATAATTCTCATTCTGGGCGGTTCTTATATCAAAGGGCTGGTGGTTATCGGCCTGGGTACAATCGTCATCAGCCAGATTGATAATATCCTGAGACCCCTGCTCATGTCCGGTAAAGCCAGCATGCACCCTTTGCTTCTGTTTTTCACCATTATGGGCGGAATTTATGTCTTCGGGATGCTGGGTCTGGTAGTGGGACCGCTGGTCACGGCTATTTTCCTTACGGTACTAAAGATTTTCGAATTCAAACTTCACCCCGAGTATGAGCAAAGCATCACTCCCGATAACGATATCGAATAAATCTGAAGAACACTGTCATCAATAAATAACGGTCATTCCGGCGGTTTCATGCCGTACTTGCTCCATTCCTCCTTAGAAGGTCCGGCGGTACCGGGGACCGGCAAACCCGCCTGACGCATAAGCACGGTCATCTGGCCGCGATGATGAACCTCGTGCAGAATCAGGACATAAAGCGTATAGCCTTTTTTCCATTTCTCCCCGTACATGTCATCCTCGGCCATCAGGTCCGCATCATGCCACTTTTCCTTAACCTGTTTTAAGAGTTCCCCGGTTACCGCCTGATAGGCGGCTTTGATGTCGGCAGCTTTCTTCGGTACCGGGGCGTCGGGAGCGATGGTTTTCACCGTTAAACCGGTCAGGTTCATCATTTCCGGAATAGTGGTTACATTATGCCAGGCCATCCTTCCCAGCGTTCGATGGTCATCGGTCACGCTTTGCGACAGTGATTGGTCGGTTAAGGCGTTCAGAATATTCATAGTGCCGCTGACCAGAGATTGATAGGCTTTTTCAAAATGTTCAATTTTGGTAAACATGCTGTTCCCTTATTTATAATAAATCCGGGTTATTACAAGTTATTTTAAAATAATTTCAATCTTTTCAATAGTCTCGCTGTCCAGGTGAACCTCGCCTGCTTTCAGGTTTTCTTCGAGTTGTTCGACCCGGGTCGCGCCGATAATAGCGCAACTTATTTCGGGACGGTGTAAAATCCAGGCCAGCGCCAGTTGAGCCACCGTTATATCCAGAGATTTTGCCAGCTCGGCCAGCTTTTTAACCCTGTCAATATTTTCACGGGTAAGGTCTTCTTTGAGCCATTCGGTGCGGCTGCCGCGACTTTCCGGCGGCACGCCCTCGTTGTATTTGCCGGTTAAAAGCCCCTGAGCCAAAGGCGACCAGACCACCAGCCCCATACCGTAACGGGCACACATCGGGATAATCTCCGCCTCGATATGCCGGTCGAACATGTTATAGCGGGGTTGCTCGACCGCCGGAAGGTACCCGCCCCAGGCCCGGGCATCACCCACCGCCCGTTCAATCTGGTCGGCGTCCCAGACCGACGTACCCCAGTAAAGTACTTTACCGCCCCGGATCAAGTCTTCCATCGCCCGCACGACTTCCTCAATTTCCACCTCCTGGTCAAAACGATGGCAGAAATATAAATCGAGATATTCCAGTCCCAGCCTTTTAAGCGACTGGTCGACCGATTCCAGGATGTGTTTGCGGCTCAAACCCCGGTCGTTGATATTATCCGACATGGGCCAGAAAACTTTCGATGAAATTACCAGGTCGGCCCGCCGGTAGTCTTTTATGGCCAGTCCCACCACTTTTTCAGCCTCGCCGCGGGCGTATATATCGGCGACATCGATAAAATTCACCCCGCGTTCGATAGCCGCCGCTATTATTTTTTTTGTTATTGCCGCATCAACCGAATTCCCGTAAGTCAACCATGCCCCCAGGGAGATTTCCGATATTTTTATGCCGGCTTTACCGAGACGTCTGTAATTCATAATGTACCCGTGCTTTCTTAATAACTGATAATTTCAAAAGGTAAATCACTTTTTTTATAAAAATTCACAAACTTACTTTGAAAAGTCTTACAGGGGCGGATATTTATCCCATAATTCAAAAATATACCTGCCATCCAGAGCTTTTCGAAAAAAATGCCGCTATTGATGGACAACAACCAGATTCTCTTATATGTCCCTGTTTATCCGGTTTAATGAACAAACGATACGCCGACGCAGACCCAATCCCGGACAATTTCCACCAGCCCTGTTACAATTTGGAAGGACTATTTTTCCAGCTCTTTAATTCGGTCGTTGATTCCGTTCCAGATTTCCGGCCGGGTTTCGTTAAATTTCGCCTTTTGGTATTCCTCCCGGGCACGCCGGAGCATTTTCAGACCTTCGTTTTTATTTTTCCGGGCGATTTCAATTTCACCCAAATCCTGCAAAGCCTGGCCGATGACACTGTGGTTCTGCAGGCGTTCCGCCCAGGCCAGGACCGGTCGCAACCACTTGCCGGCTTCGTCGAACCGACCCAGGTAACGATAAATCATACCCACGTGATAATCAGCGAAAAGTTTGGCTGTTTCCCCGGAATATCGCCAGTGGTATTCCCGGGCGTTGAGGTAACATTCCAGGGCGGAATCATATTTTTTGATATCATAATAAGTCGAGGCGAGGTTGTTCCATAACGGTCCCAGCCAGCTTTCGTATTCGCCGGTTTCCGCCGCCTTAATCCCCCGTTTTCCCCATTCAATCTGCTCTTCGGGCGTTGCGGCGACAATGGCAATCATGTGGGCGGCGTCAATGGCTCGTGACCACAGAGCGTTGGTATTACAAAAATCATACATGGTTTCAAACGTTTCCCGGGCGGTTTTAAGGTCGTTATTCTGCCATTCGAAACGGCCTTTCACCCCCAGGTAACGCGACCAGCCCATGGGGTCACTGTCATAAGCCTTTCCCCGGGCTTCTTCCAGCCACCTGCCGCCTTCCTCTTTATTTCCCAGAAGCAGATTCATCCGCGCCATCTGCGAGAGCGCCTCTACCTCTACTGAGCGGTTAAATTCCCGGCGCGCCGCCTGAACAACCGCGGTGTATTTATCCAGAGCCCCCCGGTAATCCTGGTTCTGGAATAGGGTATCGGCGGCGTCTAAAAGCGCATCGGCGGTATATTCATTCATATCTGTATTGGCTCCTTTTGGCCGGATATCAATGGCCAAAGTTACAACCGGACTAAATATTACCATCAATAATAAAATTCTGAACATAGGCAACCGGCTTTCTTGTTATTGAAAATAATATAGCTTGAAACGCGAATATTTCAAGCATAATAACCGGCTTATAAACCGTTTTAAAACCTGCCCCGCCGGCGTTTCCAGCGGAAAAGACCCCGTCCGGTTTTTTATCCATGACTTTTTCCGGTTTCAAACTGGACTATAATTACCCGTTGACCGACAGTATAGTTAGGCATATATTTCCACGAATCGACCGGCTATATTTAAAGGCGGTTGGTTTTAAACCTTAAACCGAAAAACGAGAGAGAAAATGCGAGCTCTTATAACAGGTATTACCGGTCAGGACGGCTCCTACCTGGCGGAACTGCTACTGGAAAAGGGGTATGAAGTAATCGGGATGGTGCGCCGGTCCTCAACCGAATCTTTTGAGCGCATCAACCATATCAAGGACAGGGTCACTCTGGTACAGGCCGACCTTCTCGACCAGTTGTCAATAATTAATATAATCGAGGAACATCGTCCTCACGAAATATACAACCTGGCGGCGCAGTCATTCGTGCCCACCAGCTGGGTACAGCCGGTTCTGACGGGACAGTTTGACGCCCTGGGCGTTACTAAAATGCTCGAGGCTATCCGTCTCGTGGATAAAAAAATCAAATTCTACCAGGCCTCGTCTTCGGAGATGTTCGGTAAAGTACGAACTGTACCTCAGGATGAAAACACGCCTTTTTATCCCCGTTCACCTTACGGGGTGGCGAAAGTTTACGGCCACTGGATTACCGTCAACTACCGGGAAAGTTACAATATCCACGCCAGTTCGGGTATTTTATTCAATCATGAATCCCCCCGCCGGGGTCTGGAGTTCGTGACGCGCAAAATTACCGACGGCGCGGCTCGCATCAAGCTGGGCCTGGCGGATAAATTAGCCCTGGGTAATCTCGACGCCAAGCGCGACTGGGGCTTTGCCGGGGACTATGTCAAGGCCATGTGGCTGATGTTACAGCAGGAAAAACCGGACGATTTTGTCATCGCCACCGGCAAAACCCATTCGGTGGAAGATTTCGTGCGGCTGGCTTTTGCCCGGCTGGACCTCGATTATAAGGATTACGTCGTTACCGACCCGCGTTTTGTCCGGCCGGCCGAGGTTGACCTTCTTTTGGGCAACCCGTCTCTGGCTGCTAAAAAACTGGGCTGGCAACCGGCTGTTACCTTTGAAGAACTGGTCAACATGATGGTTGACAGCGACATAAAGAAGCTGTCCGGCAAAAAATAAATATGAAAAAACCGTCCGCTCTTATTACCGGCATAACCGGTTTTGCGGGTTCATACCTGGCTGAAGAACTTCTGACTCACGGCTACACTGTTTCCGGCACGGTTTACAACAACGAGCCGACCAACAACATCAAAAACATAATTAAAGACCTTCAACTGGTGGCGCTCGATATTCTGAAACCGGAAAAATGCCGACGGGTGGTTAACAAAATAAAACCGGACTATATCTTCCACCTGGCCGCCATTGCCTCGGTCAGTCAATCCTTCAAAATGGAACGCCTGACATTCAATATCAATTTCGATGGCACCCTGAACATGCTCGAAGCCGCCCGGGAACTGCCGGGATTAAAAAAATTTATTTTCATTGGCTCCGCCGAATGTTACGGCATTTTCAGCCCTCCGGAAAAAACCCTGACGGAAAACCAGCCCTTCAATCCCATCTCGCCTTACGGTGTTTCCAAAGCGGCCGCAGAACAGGTAACCCGATATTACGCCCGGCACCACCAGCTACCGGTGGGCATAGCTCGTCCTTTTAACCACAGCGGTCCGAGGCAAAACGAACATTTTGTCATCCCGGCTTTCGCCCGCCAGGTGGCTTTAATCGAGGTCGGGCGGCAGGGACCGGTTATGAAAGTCGGCGATTTGTCACCTCAGCGGGACCTTTCCGATGTCCGTGATATTGTCTGCGGGTATCGCCTGATTGGCGAAAAAGGCCGTCCCGGCGAGGTCTATCACCTCAGCACCGGCAAGGCGGTTTCCATCAAGACCGTGCTTGACACCCTGCTGAAGCTCGCTCATAAAACCATCAAGGTTACCACTGACAAATCCCGTCTGCGGCCCAACGATATCCCCGTCCTTCGCGGCAACAACAAAAAAGCCGTTCAACAGTTAGGTTTCAAAATCCGATACAGTTTACAGGATACTTTGCAGGATACCTTAAATTACTGGAGAAACCAGGTTCAATAAACACGCCGAATATTAACAGGAGATCTCCTAAATGAAGAAGAAAACTAAAAAGACCGTCCGTTACGCTGAAGATTTAATCGCTCGATTAAAAGCCCGTAAAGCCACCACCGGGGTGGTCGGGCTGGGTTATGTCGGACTCCCCCTGTGCATGCTGCTGGTCGAAGCCGGTTTTAAAGTGATTGGTTATGATATCTCCCCGAACAAAATCAAGCTGCTCAACTCAGGTAAATCGGATATTGACGATATCCCGAATATCATGATTCAGAAAGCCATCCAATCGGGAAATTTCAAAGCCACCGACGACCCCAAAGTAATTTCGGAGATGGACACGATTTCCATCTGCGTTCCCACGCCGCTTTCCAAAACCAAGGACCCCGATGTCAGCTTTATTCTGAACGCGGTGGATAAGGTAAAGATACATATCAAGAAAGGTGCTCTGCTGGTGCTGGAGTCCACCACGTACCCGGGCACCACGGAGGATTTGATCCTGCCGATTTTCAAGGACCTCAAGTTCGATATCGGCAGGGACTTTTTCCTGTCCTTTTCACCGGAGCGGGTCGACCCCGGCAATAAAAACTATGGCATTAAGAATACCCCCCGGGTGGTCGGCGGTATCACTCCGACCTGTACCAGGGTTGCCAGGATTTTCTACGAGCAAACTATTACTACCGTCGTCGAGGTATCTTCCACCCGGGCGGCCGAGATGGTGAAACTTCTGGAGAATACCTTCCGCAGTGTCAATATCGGCCTGGTCAACGAGGTTGCCCTGATGTGCGACCGTCTGAATATCAATGTCTGGGAAATAATCAACGCCGCCGCCACCAAGCCCTTCGGTTTCATGCCCTTTTATCCCGGTCCCGGCCTGGGCGGACATTGCATCCCCATCGACCCTCACTACCTGTCGTGGAAACTCAAATCATTAAACTATTATGCCCGCTTCATCGAGCTGGCCGGTGATATCAACAGCCATATGCCGGAATATGTCGTTGACAGAATAACCGCCATGCTCAACCGGCGTTTTGCCAAGGCTCTCAACAAGGCAACCGTTGTGGTGCTGGGAGTGGCATACAAACGAGACATCCAGGACCTTCGGGAATCACCCGCTCTCGATGTCATCAAGTTGCTCGAAGACAAGGGTGCGAAAGTTTTGTTCAGCGACCCTCACGTACCGCAGTTTAACTGGAAAGACGGTAAATTCAAATCATCCAAATTAACCGCCGCCCTTTTGAAAAAAGCCGACCTGACGGTAATCCTGACCGACCATACCCTGTTCAACTACCAGTGGATTGTTGATAATTCCAGGGCGGTTTTTGACAGTCGCAACGCCACCCAGAATGTCGTCAACAACCGTGATAAAATCGAACTTTTGTAGTTAATAATAATAACTTAGAGCTCCAAGCCGGTCACTTTAAGACCGGCTTTTCATTTTCCCGATTAATCCCTTTTAGAAATATGCCGATTATTATGATGATAGAGTGAGGTTTAAAAATAATGCCGCTTGCGAATACGGAAAAAAATCAAAAGTTCAATGATATAGCTCTGATTTTAAAGGATTTCCTGAAAATCATCAAAGTCATATCGATGTATCCGGAGGACAACCCCTTACCCCAGTCGATGCGCTACTCTTTCGGTGAAAAACTGCTGGAGTTAATCGCCCGCTACGGAAATATCACATTAAAGGTAAATAAAGAAAACCTTATCTTTCAGGACGAAACCGTTTACTATGACCGTTCCCGGGAAGAGCGCCTGGCCGGACTCTTTTTCGACGCCGGCATCAACAGCTTTACTTTCGAAGATTGTCTCCGCCTGGAGAACATTTCCAAGCTCCTGAATATCTTAAAGCACTATCTCAACGCTCCTCATAAAACGGAAGACCTGGTTAACCTTTTCTGGGAGGCGGGGCTCAAGGGATTCAGCTTTACCACTGTGGAGGATGCACCGCTGTCTACCTATAATGGAGACTTCCGAATCCAGGAATTTATGGATAGTTCCAGTGATAAGGCCGCTTATCGCGGGTCAAAACTGAACGATTCTTACCGGTCGCTCTTTGAAGACTTCGAAAAAGACGAAGACAGCGATATGGCGGTTGCATCCAGACGGATCGAATTCGATGACGGGGGTGAAAAGGCGGCCACCGGGGAGGTACCGGTCGATATTTTCCCGGACAACGATGACGCCTCTCTGCGGACTGCGGAGGCGGCGGAAGCCATGGGACTGAGCGACCTGCCGGCTGTCGACAACACCAATCTTGAAACCGCCCTGTTTCTCGGTGATGAATACCGCCTGGAGGCTGAAGAAGAAAAATTGATGAAGCAGATGATAGCCGATGACGCCACTTTTGATATGTACGAATCTTCGGCCGCCCTGCTCAAGGAATTGTTCCAGCATGAAAGCGAAATGACCGGATTCAATGAAACGGCGGGAATTTTTGAAAAGATATTAAAGGAGTTCATTATCGCCGGTAAAATTCTTGAAGCCGGTCTGATGTTACACTATATCCAGGATCTGGAAGAAAAAATAAAGACCGAAAAACCCCTCTGGGCAGAACGTCTTAAAGAAATTATTCTGACCGCCGGCAGCCGCGATTATTTAAAGATTTTAACCGCTACCCTTAATACCCGGGCCGACATCGGTCCCGACCAGTTATTGCGCTATCTCGACAATTTCGGCTGGGAAGCCCTCAGCGGCATAACCGACCTTCTGGGCGAACTCGAACATCGCCGCCATCGCGATACCCTGTGCAATTACCTGACCAGCCGGGGTCGCGACAAAGTTCCGATAATCGCCCGCAGTATTAACGATAAACGCTGGTACGTGGTCCGGAATGCCGTCACCATTCTCGCCCGGATTGGCGATGACCAGGCTCTACTGCATCTGAAAAAAGTCATCCCTCACGAAAACCGGCAGGTCCGCATGGAACTGGCTACCGCCCTTCAGGAGTGCCCCAACGAAGCCGCGTTGGAAATACTGGGGAGCATGGTTAAGGACCCCGAGGCTGATATCCGGGAAGAAGCGGTCAAAGCGATTATCGCCCGCCGCGGACAGAAAGCTTTCGAGGTCATTACCGACATCATAAACGATACCGGTTTCTCAAACCTGGGGCGTGAAAATCAACAGGCTCTCCTCAATGCCTATTCGGTTATAGGCGGTGACCACGCCGTGGAATTTCTTTCGAGCCTGATTCTCCGGGTGAATCCCTTCAAAGACCCGGAGCTGACTTTTTACCGGGAAGCCGCCTTTAACGCCCTGATTTTAAACCGGGGACAGAAGAGCGAAAAATTCCTGATAAAACTGACTTCAAGCTGGCGCCCCAGCCTCAAGGAACTGGCCACCGCGGCTATTAAGAAAAGACGCGAGATTATTTACGGAGGATGAGGCTATGTCGACTTTCAATATGACGGAAAACCGAAAACTGGCCGCTCAAAACGAGACCAAACTTCTTTTTGATTTCTTTGCCCTCGTAAAAACCGCTCGTATTTTGTCTGAAAATAACGCCACCTATGTCGGCAAGCTTGTCAATTTCTTCAATCTCTTCCAGGAAATCAAACGGGAATATGATGACATCACCATCAAGATAATCGCCGACCACTTTTTCATTAATGACAAGCTGGTATCGTTCGACGACCGTGGTCTGTCGGGTGCCGCCGCAGTGGTGGCGGAATGGAAAATCCTCGGTATCGGCGGCATCAGGTTCGCTAGCGCAATCACCATCGACGAACTGGGTAAATTTTTCCGCTTTATCGCCGACCTGAAACCGGCCGGAGAAAAACTCGAAACCCTTCACGAGGATTTGAAAACTCATGGTCTGACCAGTGTCGAAATCCTCTCTTCGCAGGAGATGGAAGAAATGGCCCCGGAAATATCCGAGGATGAACGCCAGCGGTTTCGAAAGATGGCACGGGTAACCTTCTTCAAAGCCCTGTCGACAGTCGAGGAAATTCTGGTCGATACCCTTAACGACAAAGAAATCAGCATCGCTAAAACCAAGCGCATCGTTCACAGCCTGATTGACCACGTTACTAAAGACGAATCCTCGCTGTTGGAACTTGCGGCAATTAAAAACTTCGATGACTACACCTTCGCTCATTCCACCAATGTCTGTGTTTACGCCCTGACCGTCGGCGTGCGCCTCAGCCTTGACCGACCCCGCCTTTCCCAGCTGGGAATGGCCGCCCTGTTTCATGACCTGGGGAAAATCAAACTGCCGGCCGACCTTATCCGTAAACCCGAGGCTTTCGATGAAAACGACTGGGTCCAGATGCAGCAGCATCCGTTCCTCGGAGCCAAAACCATCTTGCGTAACCTTAAATTCAACCTGCATACCGCCCGGTCTGCCCGGGTCGCCATGGAACACCACATCAACAATGACTTCACCGGGTATCCCAAGTTACGGCTGGAACGCCGGCCAAAGAACCTGTTTTCCAAAATTATCTCTATCGTGGACACCTTCGATGCCATGACTTCGGGACGGGTTTACATAAAAAGGAAAATAAATCCCGATGAAGTCTTCAAGAAAATGCGTTTTCAGATGCAGATAAAATTCGACCCGTTCCTCTTGAAAATATTCAATGACATCATCGGCATCTACCCGGCCGGGTCGCTGGTCCTTTTGAACAGCGAAGAAATCGCCATGATTCTGACCAACAATGAAGCCGATAAAGCCCGACCGATCATAAAAATTGTGGGCAACCGCAACGGCCTTCTGGAAAAGCCGTCCTGGGTGAACCTGGCAACCGCGGAACACCGACACCGGCGGATACTTCGCATTATTGACCCCGACCGCTATGGAATCGATATCAAAGATTTCGTCCTTCAGGATTAAAAAGAATAAGAAATCACCGCCACCGCCCCGCCCTTGATATCCGGTCGGACATCAAAGCTCAGGTCTTTCTTGCTTTCCCGGTAGGGCGAGCCGGACAGGTGGGCGTCAACGTAGGCGTCGAACATGGATATAAAAACAGTGATTCCCGCAAACCAGGTGAATTTGTTACGGTTGTCACGGCGGTCTTCATACAGGATATAATTATAACGCCGGGCGATGAGGTCATCCGGGGCGGCTTCATCATAAGCCTGCCGATAATCATGCGCCTGAATACCGTAATGAACCGCCGAGACTATGAACCAGGTTTCCAGACCTATAAAAAGAGCTGCCTTCAAATAGCGCCGGTTTCCTATCTGTCCCAGTCCCGGCACCAGCATTGATTTGAAAAGAGCCGCCGTCGGGTTCTGGGTAAGATGCTGTTCGAAATCGACGGGGTTGCCCACATGTTTATCCGGGTCATAATCGAGCCGGGGAACAAAAAGCACCGAATCCACTTTTGCCCGGACGGTCTCGACGGTATCGACCAAAACGGTATCAGCCGGGACACTGTCACCCGGTGGGGCATCTTCCCGGGCCGTGACCGGAACACTGATTAAAAAGAAAATGAATATCTTAAGTACATTTTTCATCAACTTTATCAACAGAAGACTTTAAGCTCATTCCTGTTGATTTTTATTTCCAGAGAATTGCTGGGTAACTCCAGCAGCTCACCGTCAAGATAAAGTTTCCTTCCCTGGGTGGGCTGGATATTAATTTCCTGACCGCGATATAGCCTGATGTTATTACTGTATAAATACTTTTTTTTAAGTATTAAACGCGTATAGGTGGAAAATTCTCCCATCATGTTGCCCTGGTCGAAAATAACCTCGGCCTGACCGTCGTCAGCCAGCGACGCCGGTGACAGAGGCAAGCCGACCGAATAGGGAATCAGGTTTACATTAAAAATCAACGGCTTGACTTCAAACCGAAAGGCATCGATTTTAATAATGGTTTTTACCAGTTTGACCTGGGCGGCAGCCCGGGCTCCCAGTTGCGACCAGCCCAGGGCAAAACGGGGCGTTTTTTTTTCGACCAGCATTTCCGCCAGGGCCGGGATAAAGCCCATGCCGATGGAGCCGATAAAAATCTGGTTGGCAACCGCGGCGGTGTCAATCTGGCGGTATTTACCGGCTACGATTTTATTTATCGGCGAGCCGGGTTCGCCGGTCTCAGCCAGAAAACGGGCAATATTGTTGAAGCGACCGGTCGGCAGAATACCCGCCGGGATGCCGGCTTTAATGGCCGCCCGGGCGACCAGGTTGAAAGTGCCGTCACCACCCACCGCGACCAGCGCCGTTACTTTCCCCCGGCGATAATCCGGACCGGGCATATTCTGGCTGGCGCGGCGCAGTCCCACCGCTACCAGAGCCTGATGAAACAGGTCCATCGCCGACTCCGGTTCATAAACCGTATAATAACCGCCGCTGGTTTTTACAGCCTCTACCAAAGTTTTGACCTGCCTGGGCTGGTAACCGACGGTGGTTTTGTTGACCAGGATACAGTAATGGCTGTTTTTGCTTTTAATATGTCTTTTTCTTACCATATGGTTAAAATAAATAAAAAAAACTATAACAAAACCATAAAAATACCTCCCTTTCGATTAAATAATAATATTCCAGCCGGTATCTTTTTCAGTCGATTAAAGATTTAAAGTTTGATTTACAAAACGGGGCTCTTTAAGTTACGACCTGTATGGAAAATAGAAACACGACACGCTTAGAAAAATTCTCCGCCTTCTATATTATCCCTTTTGTTATTCTATTCATTATCTACCTGCCAACCCTTTACGAACTGGTTAAAGACTGGGCGACCGACGACAATTATTCGCACGGCTTTCTGATTCCCATCGTATCCGGCTATTTAATCTGGCAGAAAAGAAAAGACCTGGCGGCGCTTAAATATGCAACCGCCAACCGGGGTCTGCTGGCAGTTATCTTTGGTCTGGTTTTATTCATTCTCGGCAACGGTGCGGCGGAGTATTTCACCGTCCGCTTCTCCTTTATCGTGACTCTTTTCGGCATCGTCTATTACCTTTTCGGTCGGGAGCTGGTAAAAAAAACCTGGTTCGAGTTCTTCTTTCTGGTGTTCATGATTCCCATCCCTTATGTCATTTATTTTGCCGCCACTTTCCCCATGCAGCTGATCGCCTCTAAAATCACGGTGGGGGTGTTAAACCTGATCGGGATGGGGGTTGTGCGGCAGGGCAATATAATCCATATCGCCGGGTACTCGCTGGAAGTTGCTGACGCCTGTTCCGGAATGCGCTCGCTGGTCTCACTGCTGGCGCTGGGAGCCCTGTTTGCCTATCTCACCCAGAAAAGATTTACGCCCAAACTCCTTCTCTTTTTATCGACGATTCCCATCGCCGTCGCCGCCAATGTCTTCCGGGTATTCGTCACCTCGCTTCTGGCTTATACCGTTACCGAAAATGTCACCCAGGAGCCGCTCCATTCCATAATGGGACTTTCGGTTTTCGTGGTGGCGTTTATCCTGCTTTTTATCATCGGGCAAATCCTGAAACAGGTGTTTAAATGAAAAAGCCGGTTATTATCATCATTGTAATCCTGTTGCTGGGCGGGGCCGCCGGCAATTACCTGCGCTTTATCGAACATACCCCTGACCGCCCGGCGACTTTCGCTGTTATCCCCTACCAGCAAGATGGCTACACCGGTAGCGAAGAACGTTTTGCCGAAGAAAGCTACGAAGTTCTCAAAGCCGACACGACCACCCTGCGTCATTACCAGGATACCCTTGAGCACCATTACTGGCTGTTTATCGCCTACTTTGCTTCCCAGAAATACGGCAGCCAGATTCACTCGCCCAAACACTGCCTGCCCGGCGGCGGCTGGAAAATAATCCATCTGGAACCCTATCCGTTAAAACTGGCTAATCAGCCGCCTCGAAACATCAACCGCCTGTTGATAGCCGAAGGTGAGCGGCGGCAACTGATGTTCTACTGGTTCGAGACCCGGGGCGGGACCATCCGTAATGAATTCGCTTTAAAATGGGACCTGGTCGTCAACTCGCTGCTTTTACGCCCCACCGATGCCGCCATCGTACGGCTGACAATTCCCCTCAAGCCGGGTGAAGATTTCGACCGGGCGACCTCACGGGCGGTGGCTTTTTTCAACATTTTCCAGAGCGACATCGATAAAGCCCTCCCCTTTTAAATTAAAAACTTGAGCTGGCATTTTGATTCTTTTATCTTACGGCATGCTGAAAAATCTTTTCAAACTTGCCCGACCCACCCAGTGGCTGAAAAACGGCGTGCTTTTGGCTCCCCTGGTTTTCGCCGGGGAAATGAGCCACACGCTCAAAATTGAGCTGGCTTTTGCGGCGGTAGCGGTCTTTTGCCTGCTGTCCTCGGCAGTCTATACCTTCAACGACCTGATTGACCGCAACTACGACCGGCAACATCCCCTGAAAAAAGAACGTCCCCTGGCGGCCGGTAAAGTCACCCCCACCCAGGCTGTCGTGATGATTCTGATTCTGCTGGTCATAGCCCTTTTGGCCGCCTGGTTAATCAACCGGAATTTCTTTATCATCGCCCTGGTTTTTATCGGGCTGAATCTCGTTTATTCTTTGTTCTTAAAGGATATCGTCATTCTGGACGCCATGAGTGTCGGCCTGAGTTTTGTCCTCCGGGCCTACGCCGGGGCGCTGGCGATAAACGTCACCGCCTCGACCTGGCTGCTTATCAACACCCTGCTTCTGGCGCTTTTTCTCTCTTTCGGTAAACGGCGGCACGAGCTGGTCCTGCTCGAGGAAGGCGCCATCGCCCACCGTAAAATCCTCGGCCATTATTCGCCCTATCTGCTTGACCAGATGATCGGCGTCACTACGGCTTCGGTGGTGGTGATGTATATGCTGTACACTTTCTCGTCCGAAGTCTCCGAAAAACTGGGCACCGACAACCTCTACCTGACTATCCCCTTCGTGGTGTACGGCATTTTCCGCTACCTTTATTTGATACACAAAAAAGAAAAAGGCGGCTCGCCCACCACGGTGCTTATCACGGACCTTCCCATCATGCTCACCGTGCTTTTGTGGGTGCTGACTTCAATTTTAATCCTTTATTATGCTTAAATTATGTTTCTACCAAGGTTCATAGCGGTTGTTATGGCGGGTCTGACTCTCGTTGCCTGCGGTGGCAACGACCGGCCCGAACCCAAACAGGTCGGCGTCGATACCCTGACCGTCGCCGAAAAAACCGCCGAGTTCGCCCTTTTTCCTTCCGACGGTAAAGTCGAAAATGCGGAGGCGTTCATCGAACGGGATTTTCTCGGGGTGCCTTCGCTGGACTACGTATATAAAGTTGATTATGAAAGCGACGGCGCCAGGTTCAAATTGTTCATGACGCGCGATGTTTCCGGGGTGAAATATATCAATTTCCGGGTACAGGCCGGAAGTGCCCACGATTTGCAGAACGCTCCGGCTTCAATAGTTTTCGACGATAATTACAGCTTTATGTATGAACACCCCGAGTACGGGACAATAATTGCAGGCTTGAAAAACAACCGGCTGGTGGGCATTCTGGGTCTTGACAATGAAAACCAGACAAACCTGCTTGCCGCGTGGGTAGCCTCCCTGCCCGCTATGGAAAACTCCTCGAAACCAACTGTCGAAAACAAGTAATCATTACTCTGTAAGTCGAAACCCTTGTGGTTTTAACACTGTGCGTGGCGTACGTCCTCGTGCGCCACGAAAAAAGTCGAAAGCGCAAGGCTTTCGACCTATATAAAAATTCCCCCCTCGTACCCATGCTCTGCGTTGGGACTATTCAATGTTCCGTCGGGTCCTGATTTTCCGCTAAAGCGGAAAATTGTGACCTGACGGAAAAAAAGTTTTGTGGGCAGCACATGTCCACATGTACTCCGGCATCCGGCAGATGCAGTCATCTTCAAGGCACGAATCTTCTAAGTTACCCTTAGTGGAGTTGAAAGGTGATTTTCTCTCGTTCCCATTAGACCGTGAGAATGAAGGGAATAACTTTAATAGGAATAAATTAAAAACAAATACACAACTTATAAGCCTCAATCCTTGAACAAATCGTCGAATTTTTTCTTGCGGGCTTCTTTGGTGTCGGACTGGGTGGAGATGCCTCCCGGACGTTTCATGACATTCCGCATCTGGAAAAATTCGCAGAAATTCGCCTTTTCCTTGTTGACAATATTGGTTTCGACGGGCTCCTTGCACTGAAAACGGCGGGTGGGGTCGAAATGCCGGCACCCCCGGCAACAGCGCAAATCCGCCAGGCATTTTTCACAGGCATCGGCGCGCGAGACCTTACCCATTATGCCGGTCGGCTCACCACAGTTCCAGCACATCAATCCATCCGTGGGCATGAACGCTCCTTTCGCACAATTTGGCATAAAATAATAAATATCACCCGGGCGGTAAAGGGATATTTTAAAAGCCAAAACCGGATAAAAAACGGCCGATGTGGACAGCTGCGGGGCACAGAAACTGAAGGAAAAATTATCAAGCCGAATGCGGATGAATTTGGGTCAGGTCACAATTCGCCTGCGGCGAATCAAGACCTGACCAAACTTGAACATCTGCCGGGTACTATAATAAACCGCAGGGTCACATCCCCGCCTGGGCGAGGACAAGGCCCCGCGGAACGAAAGCAGGCTAAGACGCTCTGTACCTTCATTGGTGACGCAGAGCGTCATAACGGCGTTCCAACGCAGAGCGTTGGAACGAGGAAAAAGCAAATGAATTAAGGTCAGGTCAATCACCAGGGCGAACCTGTGGCGAACAGGACCTGACCGAACTTAAAAGGTGACCCACTGCCTGGTGTGAACCCTCTTCATTATTGAGAAAATCCACCACTTGCTCCAAACTTGTGAGCCACCCTAATGCTTATACACCGGCGGTCATGAAAAAATGCCCTACCGCCGGTTATCCAGTGAAAAATCTACATTTTTTCTAATGTCATCAGGGCAATCGTGGCGCCGGTCGGGTCGGTAATCATCGCCATGCGCCCCACCCCCGGTACATCCATCGGTGGCATGCACACTTTACCGCCGAGCTTTTCGGTCTTTTTTACCATAGCGTCCACATCGTCAACCGTAATAT
>JAQUSF010000025.1:0-8297 GCA_028715215.1 Candidatus Zixiibacteriota bacterium | reverse complement strand
CCATCCAGTGCGGCGGGACCTTGCCCATCTGTTCGGTTATCTGATACATGCCACCGGCATTGGTTTCACCAACTTTAAAAACGGTATAAGTTCCTGACGACATCGGCATCTCAACCGCTGTCCAGCCCAGAAGTTCCGTATAGAACTTTTTAGCTTTAACGGTGTCTGGAGTGACCAGTTCATTCCAACAGAAAATTCCTTGTTTGGGCATTTCGTTAACCATAGGTAGTGACTCCTTGAAAAGGTTATTAATCAGCACTAATATCTGTTCCAACCTGGCAAAGTCCACCCCTTACGGGGTGGCGCAACCGCCAGGGAGAAAATCCAGTAATAAATTTTCTTAAAAGATCTCCCCCCGGAATCACAATATACTACGGCAATATCACTTTTTTAATTTGCATATATTGTAAATATCCAGCCGGTTCTTTTATGAAGCGGCTTCTGACGTTGTTAATGGTGCTTTTAAAGAGAATTACCTGACAATCATTTAACTTACGAGCGGCTTTTTATTTCATTGATAAGCTCATCGGTGAATTCCGTCGTCGTGCAGGTTCCGCCCAGATCCCGGGTCAGGTTGTGCCCCATCGCCAGCGTCAGGACGATGGATTTCCAGATGCGGTTGGCGGCTTCGTGCTCGCCCAGGTGACGGAGCATCAAAAGCGACGAAAAAATCAGCGCGGTGGGATTGGCCAGGTTTTTCCCGGCAATATCCGGTGCCGTACCGTGCACGGCCTCGAACACGGCGTATTCATCGCCGATATTCGCCCCCGGCACCACCCCGAGACCGCCCACCAGGCCCGCCGCCAGGTCGGACACGATATCGCCGAACAGGTTGCCCAGCACCAGCATATCGAATTTGCTCGGGTCCATCACCAGCTTCATCGACAGGGCGTCGACAATCTTATCCTCAGCGATAATATCGGGGTATTCTTTGGCGACATTTTCGAATATCTGGAGAAACAGGCCGTCGGAAATCTTCATGATATTGGCTTTGTGCACCAGGGTTATTTTTTTGCGTTTGTTTTTGCGGGCGTATTCAAAAGCCCAGCGGATAACACGGCTGGAGGCTCTTTCGGTGATAACCTTGGTAGCGCTGGTAACTCCGGGCGAGATGACACTCTCGATACCGGTATAGAGGTCCTCGGTATTCTCGCGGACGATAATCAAATCCACTTTCTCAAAACGGCTGGGCACACCGCCGATAGTCTTGACCGGCCGCAAATTGACATACAGGTCGAGCTTCTGACGCAAAGTAACATTGGCCGATTTGAAACCCTTCCCGACCAGAGTCGTTATCGGTCCTTTAAGTGCCACCCTGTTTTGCCTGATGGAGTCCATGAGGGCGTCAGGGACAGACACACCGTGCTCCTGGATGGCCGTAATGCCGGCTTCGTGCCGGTCCCATTCGATATCGACCCCGGCGGCGTCGATAACCCGCACCGCCGCCTCGGTAACCTCCGGCCCGATACCGTCGCCGGGAATTAATGTAACCTTATGTTTTGCCATTTATTTATTTTACCTTTATATAAATTTTTGAAACTTCCCAAGAGGCATTGCCAATATATAAAATTACTCTACCAGAACAAGAAAGCGAAGTAAAAGTTTCAGAATAAAAAAACACCAATCAACCGCCGCTTGTATTTCATCGACTGATCCTGCAGGATTCAGGTTCTCCCCCGGTTAATAATTGAGGACTTAGTTTGTTAGATATTGAAAAAAGTTATCCGGTCATTACGGACACAGCCATTATTAGTCCCCTAAGTATATGTAAAATATAAACTTTCGTTATTTAGAAAAAGGCTCTTTTCGTAGAGCGCTTTTGTCCCCTTAATATCCCGCCGGGGTAAACCCCTTGACACTCATGGGGTAAAAATATATAATACGAGGTTAATTTTTTTAAAGATAATTTTTTTGTGCTTATGATTATTGGCATCGGAAGTGATATTATCGAGGTTGCCCGGATGAAAGAGGAACTGGCTTATAAGGATAAGACCATCAGGGAAGAACTCTTTACCGAAAATGAGATAAGGTATTGCGAGGGGAAACGATATCCGGAAAGGCACTACGCCGCCCGTTTTGCCGCCAAGGAAGCGGTGTTTAAAGCTCTCCAGACCGGTCGTCAGCCGGAATTCAGCTGGCATGATATTGAGATACAAAACGATACCGGCGGCCGGCCGCATTTGAGTTTTTCCGGTAATGTGCACCTGTTAATGGACCGTCTCGCCGTGCGCCATGCCCTGGTGAGCCTGTCGCATACTTCCGAGCAAGCGCTGGCGGTGGTCATTCTGGAAAATTGACATGGGAAATAATTTTTTTGGGTATCAGATGATAAAGGAATTATATGATGAGCAACATTGGTTCATATGAACAGAGATTGAAAAATTTTGACTGGTCGGTGTCCGAACAGGAACTGGGCTACAAAAAAGGCGACCCGATAAATATCGGCTGGTACTGCAGTGACCGTATCTGTAAAATGGGAAAAGGTTCGAAGATGGCCCTTATCTGGGAAGACTTCAAGGGCAACAACAAGTATTATACCTATGATGATATCCGGACTTATTCCAATACCTTCGCCGATTACTTTCTTAAACTGGGTCTCAAACCGGGTGAAAGAATCTGCATCTTCATGGACCGGGTACCGGAACTTTATATTTCCTTTCTCGGTATCCTCAAGATGGGCGGTATTGCGCAACCGTTGTTTTCGGCATTCGGCGAGGAATCGCTTTTGACCCGGCTCGAGAACGCCAAGACCTCGGCCATCCTGACCCAGCTCAAGCACGTTTCCAAAGTCCGCCGTATTTTAAAGCAGATTCCCCACCTGCGTCATATTATCGTGGTCGATGCCGGCACCACCGCTCTTAAAGAAAGAGAAATCCCGTTCAACATGGAAGAAACCACCCGGGTCGATAAGTTCGAATATTACAAAACCTTCGCCGATACGCCCTCGGTACTGCACTATACCTCCGGCACCACCGGTCAGCCCAAGGGCGCCCAGCATGTTCATTATTCACTTATATCACAATACCTGACGACCAAGTGGGTGCTGGACCTCCAACCCGACGATATCTACTGGTGCACGGCCGACCCGGGCTGGGTCACCGGGACCTCGTACGGCATTATCGGTCCCTGGTCGAACGGCGTCACCCAGGCGGTGCTCGATTCCGGATTCAGTTCCGACCGCTGGTATGCTTTTATCGAAAAGCACAAAATTACCGTCTGGTACTCCGCTCCCACAGCTATCCGCCTGCTCATGCGCGACGGAACGGAAATCGTCAAAAAACACGACCTGAGCTCCCTGCGGCATCTGTGCAGTGTCGGCGAACCGCTCAACGCCGAGGCGGTATTGTGGTCGAAGGAAGCCTTCGGGAAACCGTTCCACGACACCTTCTGGCAGACCGAAACAGGTTCCATGGTGATTACCAATTACCCCGGCATGAATATTAAGCCCGGCTCGATGGGCAAGCCGTTTCCGGGCATTACCGCCACGGTGCTTGACCCCATCAGCTTTAAACCTATCGCTCAACCGGGTAAAGTCGGTTTGATTGCTCTCAAACCGGGCTGGCCTTCGATGTTCCGCACCTACTGGAACAACCAGGCTATTTACGACAGCAAGTTCAAAAATGACTGGTACATTTGCGGCGACCGGGCCAGCATCGACCCCGATGGTTACTTCTGGTTCGTGGGTCGTGACGACGACGTTATCAATACCGGCGGCCACCTGGTCGGTCCCTTTGAAATCGAATCCGCCCTGCTCGAACATCCCGCGGTGGCGGAATCGGCGGCTATCGGTAAACCGGACCCCATTAACATGGAAGTAGTAAAAGCTTTCGTGGCCCTCAAACCCGACTATGAACCCAACGACGACCTGGAACTGGAAATCATGAACTTCATCCGCAAAAAACTGTCTCCCCTGGCCATGCCGCAGGAGATTGCTTTCGTTAAATCCCTGCCCAAAACCCGAAGCGGCAAAATCATGCGCCGTCTGCTTCGCGCCCAGGAATGGAATGAACCGATTGGCGATATCTCTACCCTTGAAAACGACTGATGATATTTTCAAATGTTAATAAAGGAGCCCCTAAATGGATGCAATGAAAAAAATGGTTCTGGATTACGTGATCCGGGAATATCTTGAAGAAGACGACGACCGGGTGATTAAGGAAGATACGCCCCTCATTACCGGGGGAATAGTCGATTCCTTCTCGATGGTGTCACTCAAGCGTTTTCTGGAAAAAAAGTACAACGTTCAGATACCCGATGCCGACGCTACACCGGAGGCTTTCGATACGGTCAACAACATAATCGACCTGGTCAACCGGTTTCTCAAGAAGTAGCAAGAGTATATAAAAGTCGTTTCACCAGGATAACGACAGACCTATAAGGAGGATATTTTGGCCTATAGTATTAAAGCCCGCGAAAAATTCCAGCTGGATATCAAGGAACTTCGCGACGCCGGTCTTTTCAAAGAAGAGCGTTATATCCACGCCCCGCAGGGCGCTGAAATCGAGGTCGAGTACCCGTCCGGTGCCTCATTGAAAAAAGTAATAAATATGTGTGCCAACAATTACCTCGGTCTATCCAGCCATCCGGAGGTAGTTAAAGCCGCCCAGGAAGGATTGATACATCACGGTTACGGCATGTCCTCGGTCCGTTTTATCTGCGGCACGCAGGATATCCACCGCCAGCTGGAAAACCGGCTGACCGAATTTCTCGGCACCGAGGATACGCTCTTGTTCCCCTCCTGCATGGACGCCAATGCCGGTGTTTTTGAAGCCACTCTGACCGACCAGGATGTCATGATTGCCGACCGCCTGGTTCATGCTTCCATTGTCGACGGCATGCGCCTGTGCAAAGCCATGCAGGATACGTTCAAACATTCCGATATGGGGCATCTCGAAGAAAAACTCCAGGAACACCAGGATAAGCGCTACCGCATGATTATCACCGACGGCGTGTTTTCCATGGATGGCGACCTGGCCAGACTTGATAAAATCGTCGAGCTGGCCGAGAAGTACGACGCCCTGGTGTTTGTCGATGATTCGCATGCCAGCGGTTTCATCGGCAAGACCGGCCGGGGCACTCATGAACACTGCGGCGTTTTCGGCAAGATAGATGTAATTACCACCACCCTCGGTAAAGCGCTCGGCGGTGCTTCGGGCGGCTGCGTTTCCGGCCGCACCGAACTGGTGGAAATGTGCCGCCAGCGCGCTCGCCCCTACCTTTTCTCCAACGCCGTGGCGCCGGTAATCATTTCGGGAGCCCTGAAAGTGTTCGACCTGATTTTCAAATCCACCGAACGCCGTGACAAACTCGAAAAAAACATGCTGTACTGGCGCCAACTGCTGAAGGACGCCGGCTTTGACATAAAAGAAGGCGAAAGCCCGATTGTCCCCGTCATGCTCTACAACGCCAAGCTCGCCCAGGATATCGCCCGCGACCTCTATGACGAAGGCATCTACGCCGTCGGCTTCTTCTTCCCGGTTGTCCCCAAAGGACAGGCACGCATCCGCACACAGCTTTCCGCCGCCCATGAAAAACATCATCTGGATAAAGCCATTGAAGCTTTTATCAAAGTCGGCAGGAAATACAATATTATTGGTAAGAATAAAAAAGAGATTATTGAAATGTACGGTATGTAATCGGCAACATTAAATATAGCTCATGAAAAAAGGGATGTGGCTGGCCGCATCCCTTTTTGGTATCTACCCCTCATTCAGTCATCGACGGCTATTTTCTGACGGATTTTTCCCAGCATGTCCGAAGTCATCATCTCCAGGTCGTACTCGGGTTTCCAGCCCCATTCGGCACGGGCCGCCGAGTCATCCATATAATTGGGCCAGGAATCGGCAATTTCCTGCCTTACCGGGTCAACCTCATATGAAATTTTAAAATCAGGGATATGTTTTCTTATTTCCACCGCCAGTTGTTGAGGAGTAAAATGCATGGCGGTTACATTGAAAGCATTTCGGTGCAACAGGCGAGTACCGTCGGCCTCCATCAAATTAACCATCGCTCTGAGAGCGTCCGGCATATACATCATGTCCAGATAGGTATCGGCTTTAAGATAACAGGTGTATTTCTTATGCTTGATGGCTTCGTAGAAAATTTCAACGGCATAATCGGTCGTGCCGCCGCCCGGCTCCGCCACACAGGATATCAAGCCGGGAAAACGCACCCCGCGGGTGTCCACCTTAAAACGTTTGTAATAATAATCGCAGATAAGTTCTCCGGCAACCTTGGTCACCCCGTATATGGTATCGGGGCGCTGGATGGTGTCCTGAGGCGTATTATCCTTGGGCGTCAATTTGCCGAAGGCACCTATCGAACTGGGAAAAAAGAGCGAACATTGATACTGCCGGGCGGCCTCGAGGATATTATAAAGACCGTTGACATTTATCGTCCAGGCGACATTGGGCCGCGATTCCCCGATTGCCGAAAGAACCGCCGCCAAATGATAAATGGTGCCGATTTGATAAATCTGCATCACCCGGGTGATATGGTTAGGGTCAAGAACATCCAGAAATTCGAACGGCCCGCCGTCGCGTAAGTCCTTATCAACAGGCATCCTGATATCGGTAGCCACCACTTTTTCACAACCGTAACGCTGACGTAAAGCCGTGGTCAACTCCGCGCCTATCTGCCCCACCGCACCGGTCACGAGAATCTGCTTCATAATATTCGCTTTCAGTTCCTCTTACATGCTTTACTTTCCACTTCCGGTCAAGATTAATAAATGAAAACGACCGGAAATATCGAAAGGAAGTATATCATTACAGCCCGGAAAATCAAGCGAAATCTATGAAAGGTAAGCTCTATGGGATGAAGTTTACACTAAAAGAAGATTAAATCAGATATGATAAACGTTAAAACGGCTTTGAATATTTCTATGCGGCCATATCGGTTTCATCTTCATGGAAGTATTTCACCCGGCTTTTGCCGACAAAAAGCCAGAATAGTACCGATACCACCACTAAAAGACCCAGCAGACCAAACACCAGGTGATACCATTTTATTTCAAAATTGCGATATAATTTCATGACGGTGTCCCTTTTTGACGTTTAACTCCTTCTCTGGTTTTACGAATAACTCCGCGCCGAGTTCCCTATTCCGCCTTTTTTAATGCTTCCAGAAGCTGTTGCTTGTTGGCCATGGAAATCTGCCGCCCCTGAATGGGCAGGTTCGCTACGGTTCGGGCATATTGACGAAGTTTCACCACTGACATCGCCTCTAACTCTTTAAAATCTATCGGCTGAGATGAAGCCTTTGTTAAGGAGGGTGGTGTCACCACCAGTGACCTCGATTCGGCTCCGGTTTCTGGTTTCGGCAGTTCCTTCGAAGTTGAAGACGGTATGGCAACATTATTGACAGGGGAAGGCTCAGGTTCAACTTTTGCCGGTTTTTCCTTTTTCTTGAGTGGTGATTTTGGTTGTGACAAGCAAGGCTTAACCCCGGTTTCGCGCCTTAACGGCTTCTCCGGCGAATACCGGTCAAGAAAACGCCGGTAGGGAAGGATTGGAAAGATGCCGCTGTCAGAGCGGGGAACAACGTGCAAAGAAACCAGTTCTCCGAGTTGCTCGGCTGCCCGGGCACCGGCTTCCATGGCAGCCTGAACGGCAGTCCAGTCGCCTTCGATTTTTACCGTCACCCCACCGCTTTCCGCTGGTTCTGCCGAGGCAATGACAACCTTACCGGCTTTAGTCGCGGCATCAAAAACTTTTAAAGCTCCCTTAAGGCTTTTAGTTTCAATGAGTCCAAGTGCGTTGTCTGCCATAATTAAAAAATATTATAAAAAACTTTTCATTTGGAAACTAATATATTCAAAATATTTTTTCAAAAAAAGACCAGGGAGTAACATTTACAAAAAACAGCCTCTCAATTCGGGTTTGTAATTTGTTAAATTACAATCACTTAAAATAACGGTTGCCGGAATAACACGACTCTAAAGAAAAATATCTTACTGTCTGAAAATTAAATAAACATAATGACAGACAGATTTATATTGCCCCGACCGTGTATAAACGGTAAAATGACCTTGTATTAAAGGCTTGTAGCGGATTGCAGGAGCTTTCGGTATATAGGCTGGTTAAACCAAACAAGCAGGCGCTAAAGTGTAAAGGTTTCAGAGATGACGGTGGAGAGTTTCAAGGCGGGTGATTTGAAGAATATCATGCCGCTGATCAGGAAGCGCAAGTGGCTGATTATATTACCCTGGGTGGCGGTCTCGCTGCTGGTGTTAGGGGGGACGTACCTGATGACGCCGGAGTACGAGGCTTCGACCATCATCGCCATCGACCCGGAGG
>JAQUSF010000122.1 GCA_028715215.1 Candidatus Zixiibacteriota bacterium | reverse complement strand
GCTATCGCAACATGGGTAAACGCCCGATCGAAACGATTGAAGAAGGTAAAAAACGGAAAGGTAATAAAGCCGCTTAATTAACTAACCGAAGAGGCTGTAACTGTACGGAAGGTCCTTAACTTTTACAAATTATAAAATTAAATTCTTAAATTCGCTTATTTACTTTTTAATAATATATCTCATAATCGGGCGGGTTTCACTGTGGCGGGCAACCTCTTTAAACCCCGCTTTTTTAAAGGCTGAAACCAGACCGGTATAGGCGAAAGTGTCAACATAATCTTTTTTCTTCGGGTCGATGGGGTAGCCCTCGACAATGGTCGTACCGTTTGATTTCGCATACTCAATAGCTGCCTTGAGCAAGGCAACTGTCACACCCTGCCGGCGATAGCCTCGGGCGATATAAAAGCAGACAATCGACCAGACCGGGCGGTCATCGACTGGCTTGAGAACACGGGAACGTTCGAGCGCTGAATAATTCTCACGGGGACCAACTGAACACCAGCCGACCGGCTCGGTGTCGGCATAAGCTATAAGCCCGGGGACTTGCCCGGAATCAATGATATTTTTCATAGCGCGGCGGTTTTTTTCGCCTTTGCGTTTTTCGAATTCCGAGCGGGTCAACCGCCAGAACATGCACCAGCACCCGCCGCAGGCGCCCTTCTTGCCGAAGAGTTTGGCAAAATCTTTCCATCGCTTTGGTGTGACGAGGTGGATTTTTAGTTCCGGAATAATTGAATGCGACATAAATCTCACAAATTAAATTATTATTATGCAGTAATTATATGATTAATTTGAAATACCGGCAACGAGAAAAATTACACGCGCAAACTTTCAGCTGGTCAAAATCGGCGCTGTTGGTGTGGGATTAACTGGAAATGGAACCGATACTTTTATCGAAATCACGGCTATTAAAGACCAAAATCAGAACTACCGTCAGGGTTGCAGCCAGAAGAAGATAAAAATACTTTATTTTCAAAAGAGGTGATTTTTGACCGGCGCTTAAAATACTTATTATAGATATTGACAATATGCGGAAATAATAATAATTTAGTCCTGTATTTTTGAGGAAGCAAATGAGATCGATAAATCGATTTTCCATAAAATTTATCCTTTTTTTACTAATATTCGACTTTAACTTGAACTTTATATTTTTGTTAAATCAGTTCTTATAGGCTATGAGAATTTATTGACTTATTGAAGTATTTTATAACCCGGAATTGACTTCACAGGGAAAGGGGATGGGCAATGAAAGAAATTACTGTCGACAATAAAACCTACCGGTTGGATGATTACGGTTTTCTTCTGGATTTTAATCAATGGGATGAAAATTTTGTATCAGCCATGGCTCCTAGCCTTGATATTAAAGAGGACCTCACCGATAAACACTGGCAGGTTATAAACTTCATTCGCAACACCTACAAGGAACTGGGTCGCTGTCCGCTGGTTTACCAGACCTGTAAAATGAATTCACTCCATCTCACCGAATTTCGGAATCTGTTCCCCACCGGTTACCTGCGCGGTGCCTGCCTCCTGGCCGGGATTACATATAAAGAGGGGTATATCCAGCCGTCCATGTTGGAGGGCCTCAATAATGATATCGATCCGGATTATCCTGAGAAAACTTACACCGTTGATGTTCGCGGTTTCCTGGTCAATCCCTACGAATGGGACAACCAGTTTGCCGTTTATAAAGCTTTTGAAATGAAAATGCCCGAGAAGCTGACTCGGCAACACTGGCAGATTATTTATTATCTGCGGGATTACTATAAAAAATATAATTGTGTGCCTACGGTTTATGAAACCTGTGATAACAACCGTATCGATATCGAAAAGCTGGAGGAACTTTTTCCGGACGGGTATCATCGGGGAGTGGTGAAAATAGCCGGTTTGAAAGTCAGATAATTAATTTCGGAAAGACTGAATTTAAGCAATAATAGATGGCGTAAATAAAAAATCCAAAAATGGAGAAAGATATAATGAAAAAAATTATCCTGTTTTTAACGGTAACATGTTTAATATGGTCTGTGGCCGGAGCGCAAACGGAAAAAGCATCCGGCCAGGCTGATAAGTTCCCAACCGAGCTTGACCAGGTCATACCGCTGGACCCCAATATAACCTGTGGTAAGCTTGATAACGGCGTAACTTATTATATCAATGTTAATCGTAAACCGGAAAAGCGTGTGGAATTAAGACTGGCTGTTAACGCCGGATCCGTTCTGGAAGATGATGACCAGCAGGGGCTGGCGCATTTCACCGAACATATGGCTTTTAACGGTACGAAGAATTTCAAAAAACAGGAACTGGTGAATTATCTGGAATCAATCGGGATGCGTTTCGGCCCGGATCTCAACGCCTATACTTCATTTGATGAAACCGTATACATGTTGCAGGTGCCGACCGACAGCACGCCGCTGGTGGAGACCGCTTTTCAGATTCTCGAGGATTGGGCTCATCAATTCACTCTTGAAGATGCTGAAATCGACAAGGAGCGCGGTGTTATCATTGAGGAGTGGCGTCTGGGGCGCGGTGCCGAGGCTCGCATGAGCGATAAGCAATTTCCCATTATTCTTAAAGGTTCCCGTTATGCCGACCGCCTGCCCATCGGAAAAAAAGAAATAATCGAGAGTTTCGATTACGAGACACTGAAACGTTTTTACCGCGAATGGTACCGCGCTGATTTAATAGCTGTAGTTGCCATCGGTGATTTTGAGAAAGACTGGATGGAAAGTCTGATTAAAAAATATTTTTCCCGTTTGCCGAAGCCGGAAAACCCCCGGAAGAGGGAAATATATCCCGTCCCGGACCATAAAGAAACCCTCTTTGCCATTGCTACCGACCCTGAGGCTACGAGAACGGAAGTCAGTCTGAATTACAAACACCCGCTTGAGATTACCAGAACGGTGGCTGATTATCGCGATGATATCATCAATAATATATATAACAGCATGTTTAATCAAAGATTGTACGAATTGACCGTTCAACCGAACCCGCCTTTTATATCGGCTTACTCTTATAAAGTTAGGTACTTACGCTCCAAAGACATTTATTCGCTGGAGGCGATGGTTGAAGAAAATGGTATCGAAAAGGGCTTGAAAACTCTTCTGGTTGAAGCCGAGCGCGTCAAGCGGTTTGGTTTCACCGAACCTGAACTGGAAAGACAGAAAAAAGAGTCTCTCCGCAGAATTGAACAGATGTACAACGAACGTGATAAAACCGAATCCCGCCGCCTGGTTCGTGAATGTGTCAGTCATTTTTTAAACGGTGAAGTTGCTCCCGGTATCGAATATGAATATGAGCTTTATAAACGTTATCTGCCGACTATCACACTCGAAGAAGTTAATCGTCTGGCCGGTGAATTGATAATCCCGGAAAACCGGGTGATAACCGTCAGCGCACCGGAAAAACCGGAATTGAAAATCCCCGAAGAAACCGAGTTACTGGCTATTTTCGATGTGGTAGCGCAGGAGAATATTGCACCTTATCAGGAAGAAGTTTCCGATGTACCCCTGGTCCAGACGCCGCCGCAACCGACGAAAGTTATCGCGGAATACCAATTGGAACCGCTCGGTCTTACCGTCTGGATGCTCGGTAACGGGGTGGAAGTATATTTGAAACCAACAGATTTCAAAAATGACGAAATCCTCATGAGAGCCTTCAGTCCGGGTGGTTTTTCCCTGGTTGATATGGATGAACTGATACCGGCAACAACGGCAGCCAATATCATCCGTGAAGGCGGGGTGGGTAATTTCAATCAGATTCAACTGGGCAAAAAACTGGCCGGCAAGATGGTACGTGTTTCAACCGAAATTTACGACCTGAGAGAAGAGCTGATGGGAAACGCTTCGCCGGAAGACCTGGAAACGATGATGCAGTTGATTTATCTTTATTTTACAGCTCCCCGTAAAGACAATTCGGCTTTCCTGGCTTACAAGGACCGGTTAAAAGTTTATGTTGAAAACCGAAGTTCCAATCCGGAAGCGGTCTTTTATGATTCCGTAAATGCCGTTTTAACCCAGCATCATCCCTGGTCGCAACCCTGGTCATTGGCCACAATCGAGAAGATGGACCTGGATAAATCATTCGATATCTATAAAGAGCGCTTTGCCGACGCCAGTGATTTTACCTTTGTCCTGGTTGGCAACCTGGAGCTGGAAAAAATCCGACCACTGGTGGAAACCTACCTGGGTGGCCTGCCCTCACTCAGACGCGAGGAAAACAGCCGCGATGTCGGCATCCGTCCGCCTAAGGGTGTTGTCGCCGGTGAAGTCCATAAGGGTCTGGAACCTAAAAGCCGGGTTATGCTGATTTTTACGGGCGATTTCGAGTGGAACCGGTTGAATCGTTATGAAATTAACACCATGGCTTCTGCTTTCCGGATTAAACTGCGGGAAGTTATTCGTGAAGATATGGGCGGTACTTACGGCATCGGGGTCAATGCCAACGTAAAAGAACTTCCCAATCATGCCTACAGCATTAATATTGGTTTTGGTTGTGACCCGGAAAGAGTAGAGGAATTGACCGGCATGATTATAACCCAGATAGACAGTTTGAAAACGTATGGGTTGTCGGAAACTTATGTCGAAAAAGTAAAGGAAATGCAGCGTCGGGAAAGAGAAACGGCTGTAAAGGAAAATCGGTTCTGGTTGATGAATTTAAGCCAGATATTGGAATATGATGAAGACCCGATGGATATTCTTGAATACGATAAGTTAATAGCCGGCCTGACCGTTAATTCGATTCAAACTGCCGCCCGGAAATATTTCAACACGGAAAATTATGTCCGGATGGTGCTGTTGCCTGAAAAGCAATAAAAAAAACCGGCATTCCGGGTTTATTTTAAAGCCGCCGTTAAGCTTACGGCGGCTTTTTTATATATATGAGAATATAATTCAGGTGAAAATTAATGTGAAAAAAAACATTAAATGAATTATTTTTTTTGAATCATTTATGTAAGCACTTACGTAAAATAAAAAATGAAACCGGATTCAATGGATTTAATCAAACAATTAGGTACCCTGGCACTGGCCAGCCGGCTAAAGCGTCTTAGTGATCATTTGATGAGCGATGTCGACCGCTTGTACCGGGAACAAAAAGTGGTTTTTCATCCGCGCTGGTTTCCCGTAGCGTACCTTCTCGACCGAAAATCGCCGATGGCGATAACAGCGATCGCCGACACTCTCGGGATGACCCATCCGGCTGTCAATCAAACCGCCGGACAGATGTCTCATTATGGGTTGCTGGTTTCAAGCACGGATAAAAAAGATGAACGAAGGCGGCTTTTAGCCCTGAGTCAAAAGGGGCGGGCAACGGTTAAAGCTCTGGAACCACTCTGGCGGTTGATCAAAGAAAGTACCGAAGAGGTGCTCTTAAAAGCCGGTCATGATTTAATAGTGACCGTTACTGCAATTGAAAATGAACTTCAAAAGGAAAGTATATATCATCGGGTCAGCGCCCGTCTGTTTCAGGATTTCCATAGCCGTTTAAAAATTGTTGAATATGAACCCGACTATAAAAAATATTTCAGGAAACTGAATTACGAATGGCTTGAGAAATATTTTGAGGTTGAAAATCGCGATGATAAAATCTTATCGAATCCTGAAAAACATGTTATCCGGCACGGCGGGAAGATTTTATTCGCCCTTTTGGACGATGCCATCGTCGGCACCGGGGCGCTTATCAGGCATGATGACCGGATTTATGAAATAGCCAAGATGGCGGTCACGGAAAAAGTTCAGGGTAAACATATCGGACAAAATTTGGTGCAGGCTCTCCTGGACGAAGCTAAAAAGCTGGGTGCAAAGGAGGTTATAATCGCAACCAGTGCGAAGCTCAAAGCCGCCGTCAGCTTGTATTCAAAACTTGGATTTACCCGGATTAAAAAACCATTTTATTATCCTTATGATTTCAAGAGAAAAACTATTTTTATGAAAGTTAAAATTATACAATAAATCAATAGAAAGAAACGATAATGAAACACCGACTGACTTTGTTATTAGCTATTTCCGGCTTGTTATTATTAGTACCTGCGGTTTTCGGGCAGGTGGTAAGGAGAGCAGGTGGAGAAAGCCTGACGGTCGATAGTAAAATGCAAATGGAAATTATAGACAGTATTTCTTATGCTTTAAACGAGGTTTATGTTTTTCCTGATGTTGCCAAAGAAATGGAGAAGCATATTCGCAAACAGTATAAGGATAAAGTTTATAAAGACATTATCACCCTTGACCAGTTCGTCCAGAAATTAACCAATGACCTTCTCGAGATAAGCCATGATAAACACCTGGGCGTAAGAGTTGTACCTCCGGAATATTTGAACCGCCTTCAAGACGATACGCTATCGGACGCGGAACGTTTACGTCAACTGGAACAACAACAGTACAATAATTTTGCTTTTAAGAAAATCGAATTATTGCCCGGCAATGTGGGTTATCTGAAATTTGACGGCTTTAACGAAGCCCTGCATGCGGGGGGTACGGCAATTGCAGCTCTTAATTTTCTGGCTTATTGTGATGCCCTGATTATTGATTTAAGAGAAAACGGCGGTGGTTCACCCAGCATGATTCAATTAATAACGAGCTATTTCTTTGACGAACCCAAACATATAAACAGTTTTTATGTACGCAAGGAAGATTCCATCAATCAGTTCTGGACCCAGGCATATGTATCAGGACCAAGGCTGTCGGACGTGGATTTGTACATCCTTACCAGCAGCTATACTTTTTCGGCGGCGGAAGAGTTTACCTATAACCTGAAAAACATGGAGCGGGCGACAATCGTCGGTGAAACCACCGGCGGCGGCGCGCACCCGGTGGATATCCGAATTTTCAAAAATCTCAAAGTGGGCATGTCGTTGCCTTTCGGGAGGGCCATCAATCCCATAACCGGCACCAACTGGGAGGGAACCGGGATTGAACCGCATATAAAAACCACCAATGAAAATGCTTACAATGCAGCGTATCTTGAAGCCTTGAAAAAGCTCTATGAAAAAGCTGCGGATGACCAAAGAAAAAATATATTATCCTGGCACATAAGCTTATTGGAAAGTAAAATAAATCCCTATACTTTGGATCAAAATGCTCTGAACGAATTTGTCGGCATTTATGGACCGCGTAAAGTAACCTTCGAGCATGGGAATCTGTATTATCAGAGGGAAAATAACCCCGGTTATAAATTGATACCGATGGCCAAAGATAAATTTTACATCGCCGAGCTGGATTTTTTCCAGGTTCTTTTTGAAAGGGACGAAACCGGTAAGATTGACAGAATCACAGGCTTGTATGATAACGGTCGATCGGACAGTAACCTGAAAGAAAAGTAAGGTCGGTGATGACGGATAATGAATAAGCATAGAAGTGAACTGAAAAAATAAAAGATTTCTTACCTGTCAACTTCTTGTTGGCTACTCCTTTAAGAAAAGGGCGGGAATGGCGGTTCCCGCCTTTTTAATTTAGAATTGATAGAATCAAACTTGACAAAGTTCCCGACCTTATATAAGCTTCCGGAAAATATTAAAATCATCGAGAGGGTGGAAAGTTGTCAATTTTCATCACCATATTAGCAGTAATCCTGGTTATAGGTATCTTGGTCGGGACAATCTATAACAAGCTGGTGCGATTGAGAAATACCGTTAAATCAGCCTGGTCGGATATCGACGTTTTTCTGAAGAAGCGTTTTGACCTGATTCCGGGCCTGGTTGAGACCGTCAAAGGTTACGCCAAACACGAGCGAGAAGTATTCGAGAAGGTAACTGTTGCCCGTTCGCAGGCCATGCAGGCGGTTTCTCCGGGTCAAGCGGCTGAATCTGATAATATGCTGAAAAATACTCTTAAGAGCCTTTTTGCGGTTGCTGAAGCCTATCCGGAATTGAAAGCCAATCAAAATTTCCTTCAATTTCAAAATCAGTTTCAGGATATCGAGAATAGTATCGAAGCCGCCCGGCGTTATTATAATGCCGTCGTCCGGGATTTTAATATCCTGATAGAATCCTTTCCTTCTAATATTATTGCCGGGTTATTCAATTTCAAACAAGAGGAATTCTTCCAGCTCGAAGAACCCGGCGAAGAACGTAAGCCAATCAGGCCGGATTTTACTTCATAAGGGAAAACACCATGGCGAATTATATCCCCGGCTGCAAAAACGGCGTTTTCCGGATTACCCTGGTTTTATCTTTACTGGTGGTTATAAGCCCTGTTTCTGCCCAGTATTTTACCATTGAACGTTTTAACGCCGAGATAAAAATAATTAAAAACGGTTCCTTTACGGTGACGGAAACGATCGAGTTAACTTACGACCGTGAAAGGCACGGCATTTACCGGGAACTTCCTTATGAATATATCGATGAGCTGGGCGATATTAGAACCACGCCGTTGGCAGTGCTGGCGGTACGGGATGAAACCGGCCGAAACTGGCCGTATAAAGACACCAGGCATGGCGGCTTCGTAAATATTCGTATCGGAGACCCTGACCGATATGTCAGGGGGCGACAGGTTTATATCATCACTTACCAGGTCGAGCGGGGTTTGTTGTTTTTCGATGACCATGATGAGCTGTACTGGAACGTGACCGGGAATGAGTGGAAAGCTCCGATTAAAATCGTCTCAGCGGAAATTATCATGGATGTCGGCCGTGAGGTAACCGATTTTATCGGCAGTTGTTACACGGGTTTCTATGGTTCCAATGAAAGCGAATGTGACTGGCAGGCGGAAGGGAACAGGGCGGTTTTTTCCTGCCGAAAATACCTCGGAATAGGGGAAGGTTTTACCATTGCCATGGGATGGGAAAAGGGGATTATACCACCGCCGACCGCGTGGCAAAAATTCTGGTGGAACTTGAACCTTAAAGAAAATTGGGTATATCTTATCCCCCCTCTAATTCTTATTTTTATGATATTTCGCTGGCGGAGCAAGGGGCGTGACCCCAGAGTAAGAGAAGCCGTGACCGTTATGT
>JAQUSF010000121.1 GCA_028715215.1 Candidatus Zixiibacteriota bacterium | reverse complement strand
GCTATCGCAACATGGGTAAACGCCCGATCGAAACGATTGAAGAAGGTAAAAAACGGAAAGGTAATAAAGCCGCTTAATTAACTAACCGAAGAGGCTGTAACTGTACGGAAGGTCCTTAACTTTTACACCTTATGTTATCCGATGTCAGCATTTTGTATTTGTCCAAAGATACCATTTTTTGTTGTAAATTCGTCACCAATATATCGGCAATCGAACATTCTTACTGTTCATTTATATTAATTACGAATACGGTTCCACCATTAAACAAATTTTAATTTAAATTTTATTATACAATAACATAATTTATTATTTGCTTTAGAGGGATATTTTTTTATATTGGAGTAAACCGATGGGCATACATGAGATTATTTATCGGTGGTGAGGTAGTTAATAGAAAATATCAGTAATAGCAAATCGTGATATTATATCGTGCGCAATGCTAAGGAGCCGTCTCTGGTACCAGGGGCGGCTTTTTCAGGTTCTCAAGGAAAGATAATAAGACCTCGGGCTGATACGGCCGCTCTGGAAAATTACAAAGGCTCTCCCAGAGAGGTTTCAGCAATCGCAGTCCGATAACCAGGCACACTCTCGTAAAAGGTTGTATATTGGTTAATTGAACCAGGATGTTGGATACTTCTAAAAAGATGGCGATATAATCTGCTTTAAGTAAATTTTCACCCCTGATAAGCTCTCCCAGGCAATCTAATGTCAATTTATTATCGCGATGGGATATAATTTCATTTTCCCGGGGGATTTCAATCAGATACAGCAGATTATGGGAGGTTCTTTTAATAATATAATTCCTACCCTTGGAGGAGGTCAGTTTTTCATCACCCCAAAAGGTTATATCGTGGGGTTTTTTAGTAACAGTCATCACAGTATTATTTGAATACCCGTTGGGTATTGAAGACACATTTTTCACTTCCGCCGGTTTATCCGGTTTCTGATATGAATAACACCGCGGACTGATATACTGAGAACCACACCCCCCAGAAAATATCAGGGTAAAAACGGTGATAAAACCGAATATTATCTTATTACGATATTTGATTATCGAAAAATGCATATTGTAATAAAAAAGTAAAACTACGGGTACAATTTTATAACCTAATCGCTCAAAAATGAAATGACCGGAAGTTCGATAGGTACTTTATAAGTATAAATAATATTTTATATAAATCAAGATATGAATTCGGTTAAATAACAGTTTCGAGATGTAAAATATTAAGAACATTTTTAATTTGGGTAAAACAGCTCAAATTTCATCAATTAAATTAGTTTGTTGGTACAATCAATTATAAGACAATAACATATACCCCAAACCAGCCGATTTTATCTGTCAAAAAAAGTGAGTTACGATTTGTTTCGCAGTCTTTTTAAACGTTCCCGGGCTTCGGGAATATGCAGAATGTTCTCATCAGCCAGGTTGAGAATAGATAGATATTTCTCATATTGTTCGGCGGCTTTTTCATACCAGTTGGACCTTTCATAAGCCAGCCCCAGGTAATAATGACATTCCAGTGACCAGATGCAATACCCCATACGGGGTGAGGTATATTTTTTTACAAGATTTTCAAAATTATCGACTGCTTTTTCCAGGTCATTTTCTTCAAGATAAGCGCGGGCCAGCATATAACCTGCGGGGAAAGAGTTACTTACCTGCCTGGCTTTCTCCAGGTAATCGATAGCGCGGTCATAATTTCCCCTTGAATACTCTATCATTGCTTCGGAATACCAGTATGCATCGGCAGCGGCAAGACTGTCTTCCCACCGCTTGTGGAGTTCGTCAGTTATTTCCCGGGCTTTTTGAAATTCACCGATTTTCAACAGCATTTGAACATATATATCACTGAATAGAGTTTTGTCCCGGGGAAGAAGACGTTCTCTTATTTCCAGAGCTTTTTTTAGTGCTTCGACGGCTTCAGATGTTTTCCCGATAGCGTCGTATATAAGTCCTTTAAAGGCGTGTATGTAACAATAAGTACCGCTTTCCTTAACTTGCTGAAGACTGTCAGCCTTGAAGGTTGAGTCAATTTGCTTTAACGCCGTAATGAATCGCCCCTGGTAGGTTGGGATATAAACCAGGTAATGTTTTCCGGCTGCCCTTATTGAAGTATTTTCAACTTCCAGAAGGATTCGAAAACAACTGTCGGCTTTCTCATATTCCTGATTGTAAACATACATTATACCAAGGTAGCTTAATGACGTGTAAAAATCGGGTTTGATTTCCAGGGCTTTTTTATAGGACTGGATGGCTTCATCAAGGCGTCCGTTCAGGGCATAAATTTCAGCCCGGGAATCATAAGGATTGGCTTCATCAGGTGCAATTTCAATGTATTTGTTAATAGCCCACAGGGTACTGTCAAAATTCCCGAGGCTGTTATATATGTAAGCCACAATATTGTAAGATAATTTATAAAGAGGATCGATCTTAATCGACTGGAAATAACAGTCCAGAGCCTGCCTCGTGTCGCCTTCATAGCGAAAGTAATTGCCCAGGTTATAAAAAGCTTCTTTTTCATAGGGGTATTTTCGGGTAAGTTCCTGCAGGATGTGAATAGCTTTTGGAACACTGTCTTCAGATGACGCCGCCAGGGCATTGATATAATATTTTTCCCGGTCGCTGGCTTTATGGGAATATTGCAGGGCTTTCCGGATATGAAAACGGTCTTTCAGTTTTGCCAGGTAATAATGGACCATGGCAAAGGTGGAATCATAGGTAAGAGCTTTCTCAAAACTAAGCAGCGCCTCCCGGGTATAGAATTTGTTGTATAAATCCGTACCTTCTATGTAATATCGGTATGCCTCCGGTGATTGCGTGGTAACATCGGCTACCTGAGGGTCTGCCTCTCCTTTGATATTTACCAACAGGGGAATGTCTTCTTTAATAGCTTTTGTCAGCCGGTCCACCAGGGAAAAAATGCTCTCGGTTTCAGCCGCAGTTATTTTTTCCGAAGCTATCGTATTGCCCGAGCGGGTATCAATCAATTGACTTACGATAACCTGCTGTCGCCCTTCCTTTATAATACTGCCCAGGACCATCCATTTAGCTGATGCTTTTTCTGCTACCTGGCCGGCTATATCGGGGGTGATTTTTCTGCTGCCCTCCCGACCCAGTTGTTTAAGAATATCATAAAGACGCTGCGATGATACCACCTGGAGATATTGTGACTCCGATAGGTCGGTTATTAAAAGATTGGTTATTATCTCACCGGTACGGTCTGTATCCTCGGGGTCTGAAAGGTTATCAAAATACATGACGGCCAGAAGATTCTCAGTAGCCATGACTTCATCCTGCGGTCGGAAATCCACCCGCCAGTCTTTAAATATAAGCAGAAAGAAAATTATGATTGCCGCTATTGAAACCGGGACCAGTGCCGGCCACCGCTTTTTAAGAAGTGAACCACCCGCGGCGGTCCTGGCTGCCTCTGTTTTTTCCATTTCTTCGGCCCGGTGTCTTATTAATGACCGGATCTCGGGGTCATATTTTATAAGTTGAGAGGTTTTTTCAGATTCAAGTGCTTCTTGGAAATAATCTTCAGAGTTCATCAGCAGGAGTTCAAACTCCTGTCGTTCTTCGTCGGATAATAATCCCAGCTCGTAGGCATGTAACAGGTGCTCAAAGCGAGCATCTTCCGGGCGGTTCATCATTTAATGTCCCCTTTCTTCAAGCATAGCGCCAGAAGTGACCGGGCACGGGAAAGAATAGAATAACAATTGTTCCTGGTCACTTTTAATTTTTCACAAATTTCCTCCGTTGAAAAACCCTGGTACTGGAAATTCAATATTCGAGCATAACGGGAATTGGCCTTTAATATCCTGTTCAGGCAGTCCAGAAGCTTGACTTTTATCTCCGGCTGTATTTTAACCAGGGGTTCCTGAAAATCAGATTCGTTCTCAGGGTATCTTAAATATCGGGCGCGTGATGTTCCTTTCTTTTGTACGTAACCAAGAACCCGCATATCGAATACTTTATAAGCCCAGAGATGAAAGCTAACTTTTATGTCAATTCTATCATATTCCCGGTTTATGACAATCAGGGCATCCTGTACCACGTCTTCGGCGTCGTCCGGGTCCCATATCTTCTGGTGGGCAAAATAGCGAAACCTTGCAAGCAAAGCCTTAAAAAGTTCATCCCGGGCTTTTAAATCGCCTTTTTTGGCTTCAGTATAGAGTTCATCGATTGTCACTTATCCTGGTCACTTTTTATCAGGTTGAATCAAGAAAACATAATAAATTACATAAAATCAAAACTTATTGCAAGAATCTTCATTTTCCAGTCCCTTTTATATTGAACCGGACCAGAATATAACAACCTGAGTTTCTGTTCGATGTAAATTTCCTTAATGTCTTCTTTAAGGCGTAAAAGAGGGAGGTTTGAATATTCGTAATAATATTTTAAACAGGGAATCATTAAAATAATCAATAAAATACGGGATAAACCGATGAAAAAATTAATTATTTTCAATTTCCTTTTCTTTTTCATTTATACTATTTCGGCAAGCGCTCAAAATAGTCCCCGGGTTTTGTCAACCTACCTGGGCGGAACCCAAAATGATAAAGCCACTATCGGCTCTATTGCCGTTAATGAAGCGGGAGATATTTATATTGTCAGCCAGACCAAATCCTCCAATTTCCCCGTTACGGAACAAGCCTGTGATACGAGCTACAATGGTGAAGGTGATATTTGTGTGACGTTAATGAAAGCCGACCTTTCTGAAATAATCGCTTCAACTTTTATTGGTGGCACCGGCTCGGAATATTTAATGAGAAATACATCGCTGGTTCTCGATGATTCCGGCAATGTTCTCGTTGCCGGTCAGACCAACTCGTTCAATGATTTTCCAACTACTCCCGGTGCTTACCAGGAATACAATATAGGCGGTCAGGATGTCTTCATAGTTAAATTATCACCTGATTTATCTACCATAATAGCTTCTACTTTAATAGGCTCACCTTACTATGACGAGGTTAATTCAATTAAACTGGATTCCGAAGGTAATATTTTTGTTGCCGGTTACACCCGTTCCGAATATTTTCCATTTGTTTCCGGCTGTTACGACACTACATACAATGGCACTGGAAGTGCGGCATGGGGTGGGGATATATTTATAGCTAAATTTTCTAGCGATTTAACAGAACTTCTGGCCGCAACTTTCCTTGGCGGAAATAATTGGGAGGATGGCGGATACATGGTTATTGATGATAATGACAATATTTATGTTACCGGGACAACCCGATCTGTCAATTTTCCAACTACTCTGGGAGCTTTTTCTCAAAATTATAAAGGTGGTTCTTATGGCGGCGATATTTTCATCTCTAAATTAGATAACAGCTTAAGAACTTTAATAGCTTCCACATTTATAGGCGGCACAGCCAATGATTGGTCATATTTTATAAGTTTTGGTCAAAATGGCGATATTCTTATTACCGGTCATACGGCTTCATCGGATTTTCCTAATACCCCCGGTGTTTACCAGTATGACTATATAGGTATTGGCGGAGATGATATGGGCGATGATATATTGGTTTCTAAAATGAGCGCCGACCTTGACAGTATGCTGGCTTCAACCTTTTTAGGCGGTACCCAGTGGGAGAACGGCTCGGTCGTTATAGCTGATGAGAACGGCAAAATTTATGTCGGCGGTAACACTAATTCCAGTGACTTTCATAAGATGCCCGGATGTTTTGACACCCTTTTTAATGGTGGCGCCGTACAATATGCCGGTGATGCTGTGATAGCCGTTTTAAATAATACCATGACGGAGCTTTTATCGTCGACATATCTTGGCGGTAGCGGTCAGGAATCGGTACAGGCTATGGCAATTAATACCACCAGTGTCTATACTCTTTATGTGTCGGGAATAACCAATTCTATAAATTTTCCTTTTTCAGCAGGAGCATATGATTCTCTTTACAATGACGGTGCCGGTTCCGTATTTGATGGTGATGCCTACATTGCGGCTTTTCCTGTTGAACATTTCGTTGACTCTGATACGGATGGTGTTGTCAATTATAACGATAATTGCCCCGATGTTTACAATCCCGACCAGGCTGACCTCAATGAAAACAATATTGGCGATGCCTGCGAATCCTGTTGCCGCGGGGACCGGGGAAATGCTGATTGTTCGGAAATTGAGGAACCGGACATTTCGGATATTACCCGGCTTATAGACTTTTTATACATAACCCATCTGGAACTTTGTTGTGAAGAAGAAGCCGATGCCGATGGCAGCGGAGGTGAACCGGATATCTCTGACATTACAAGACTTATCGACTTTTTATATATCAGTCATGACGCTCTGGCTCCTTGTCTGTAAGGGTGACGGCAGATAAAATCAATTTTTTCATGTCACTACCTTGCTTTGCGGTGGTTTTTATTCTTAAGCATAATAATAACTTAAGGTAAATACCACCCCGGAGCATTCTTGCCGTAAATCATTTCTTGACAAAACAGTCTTTTTATTGTAAAATATTATTGTAAATATCCAGTGCGAACGAATCTTATTAAACTTATACGAATAAAAATTATTTTTTAAAACAATTTAATTTTTCAGTAAACTTTTAACAATTTCCGGAGGGTTTATGAAAAAGAAATTTTTACTGCTGGCAGGCATATGCCTGTTGAGCTTACTGGCCGTATCAATTAGAGCCGACTGGGTACCGAAAGACGGCCATAAAATGCATTTTCCGCAACTGCCCAATGAAGAAGGGTGGGATGTTAATGCCACTTATCCGTTTTTTGTTGCCGATGACTGGATGTGTTCAGCCACCGGACCTATTACCGAAATCCACTTCTGGGGTTCCTGGAGGGGCGGTATTACGGGAAATATAGTGGCTTTTCAGATTGAAATCTATTCCGATATCCCTGCTAGCCCACCTCAAGTTCCTTACAGCCGACCAGGAGATATTTTATGGCGAGGCGTCTTTGAAAATTATGTCCCCCGCCTGATTCTCCTTCCCGAATCTATGTGGCAGGGCTGGTATAACCCGAGTACCGGTGAATACAATAGGCAGGACCATCAGGAGTACTGGCAATATAATATCGTTGAAATTTCTGAACCTTTTGTACAAGAACAAGGAACGATTTACTGGCTGGCGATTTCAGCAATTGTTGAACAGGGACCCCAACCTCTGGAATGGGGGTGGAAAACTTCACTTGATGTCTGGAACGATGCCTCATCCTGGGCGGATGGAGCCACCGGTGTTAACTACTGGCAACCAATCCTGGAACCCTTTGAAACAATATCTAATGAATTCTTTGGTATGAATATGGATGGTATAATGACGGGTTGGGGACAGGATGCTTATGGTGAAGGCTGGTATTTTTATCCTGAAACAGGATGGTGGAATATCTGGTTCTATGACCATCCGGAAGTAAAAAATCGCTTTAAGGATTTATGGGTATTTTTCTTTATGGAGGGGGGAGGCTTTATTGAGTTTGCCCTGAACTGGTCCACTCCGGAATGGTCTTTGACCGGTAATCCGCCCGGAGACCCAAGAGTACCACCTCTCCCGAAAGTTGATGAAGATTTATATATCCATCGAGAAATATTATATGCCGGTCCGGCAATGGGTCAATTTGAGTTTCCTGTCACAATCCCGGATTACAATCCTGAATGGGTTTCAATTGATGTTCGGGGAATTGGTGTTCAAATAAACGGGGTTGTTCAACATGCTTGCAAGGCTTGGCTTAACCAGGCTTTCGTAATCAATAATCCGCAGCTTGAACCGCAGGGTGCCTGCTGTATTGAAGGTGGCCAACTGTGCGTCGTCACCACCGAAGCTGACTGCTATATGATGAGCGGCCAGTATAATGGCGACGGTTCGTTCTGCTGGGGAGACCTTAACGGTAACGGCTACGATGATATCTGTGATACCTGCTGCCACGGTATTCGCGGCGATGTCGATTGCAGCGGTGATTACGAACCGGATATCTCGGATATTACCCGTCTGGTTGATTTCCTGTATATTAGTCATACTCCATTGTGCTGTCTTGAAGAAGCCGATGTTGACGGCAACGGTGCCACCCCGGATATTTCCGATATAACCCGCCTTATTGATTACCTGTATCTGTCACATACTCCAATTATATACTGTCCCATGATAAGATGATTCCGATTCAAATCTTAAAGGCCATCCTGATTAGTCAGGATGGCCTTTAAAGTATATAACGATAATTCAAATTTATTGGTGCCGGAGGTCGGACTTGAACCGACATGATATTGCTATCGGGGGATTTTGAGTCCCCTGCGTCTACCAGTTTCACCACTCCGGCAGTTAACTTATCAATTTTCGTCTTCCATTATAATTTGACCGCACTTCCTTGTCAAGTACCTGCCACCTAGGGAAATTTAATAAAAAAACGATAACGGCGACTAAAAATGTACCCGTTCGTCAGTGGTATCTTCAGGAAGGATATCGTTGTTCTTGTTAGCCCTGGGGATATACATCCCCCGAGAGGGATGAAGACGGCAGGTAGTGGTCGGCTGAGTGCCTTCGATGAAAATTTCGTTGCGGACCTCGATGCACCGATCGGTTGCCAGCTCACCTGATTCCAGGCAGACGTCGGCATGGACAATTCCCTCAGGCTCTTCGAAATCCATTATCGGCAGGGAGTCGTGAGCGGACATCATGAATTCGGTCCAGATAGGAACGGCATTCTGAGCGCCGTCCTGACTGCGGCCAAGGGAAGTCTTATCATCAAACCCGACCCAGGTCCCGGCTGTAATCTGGGGTGTGTAACCGATAAACCAGTTATCGCAAAAGTTATCCGACGTGCCGGTTTTGCCTCCGGCGGGCCGCGTGAAGCCCATCCAGCGGGCCCGTTGTCCGGTACCACCAGGGTCAAGGATCCCCTGCATCATACTTACGATAATATAGGCGGTTTGGGCGGAGATCACTTCCTCTTTTTGAACACCCAGGTTTTCCTCGCGCACTTTACCATAGCGGTCAACTATCTTGTGTATCATGCGGTAAGGGATATGGATACCTTTGTTGGGAAAAGTAGAAAAAGCCGAAACAATCTCAATCAAACGAACTTCCTCCGAACCCACGGCAA
>JAQUSF010000024.1 GCA_028715215.1 Candidatus Zixiibacteriota bacterium | reverse complement strand
GACCTTGCGATTAAGGATGTCGATATATTCAGCATTCTGTTACTCGGGGAGCGTCTGGCGCCGCTTTTTTCCAGAGAAAGGTGTCAGGATTTAACCCACCGGGTCATATTCAACAGTCACCTGTCCAAGGAAGCGGTAAATAACGGCTGGGCCAAATATCACCCCATGCACCTTTCGGAGGTTCCCCGTTATATTCGCCGGGTCAAACCAAATGTTGTTTTGCTGACTGTCAGCGGTCCCGACAAAGCCGGTAACTACAGCCTGGGCACGACGGTGGAAAGTGTGCTGGCGGCAATTCAAACAGCCAAAAAGAACGGCGGGCTGGTCATAGTCGAACGCAATGCCAAAATGCCTTTCGTACTGGGGACGACCATCCACGAAAGCATCATCGATTACATGCTGGATACCGACTATGAACTTCCGGCCAGCCCCGTCCAGGAACCCGACGAACGCGCCAATAAAATCGGAGAAATAATCGCGGCTTTGTATATTCATGACGGTTCCGGGGATACCCCCGGTTCGACTTTGCAGTATGGTATCGGTGAAGTTCCCGAGGCGGTGACCAATGCTATCCTGAAAAAAGGCGTTCGCGACCTGGGTATCCATACCGAGCTATTTGCCAGCGCCATGATCAAGCTGGTGAATGAGGGGGTGGTGACCAACCGCTGGAAAAGTGACATAAATTTCTGCATCTCGGCGATCTTCCTGGCACAGAACCAGGCGGAATATGACTGGCTGGGCGACAATAGTTCCGTTCAGAGCCGTCCCTGTGATTTTACCAACAGTGTTTTTCATATTGCCGAGCAACCCAGAATGGTGACCATTAATGGAGCGATTGGAGTGGACCTTCACGGCAATATCTGGGCGGACTCGCTGGATGCCCGCAAAATATACAGCGGCGTCGGTGGTCAGGCCGATTTCATTCGCGGAGCTCAGTATTCACCCGGCGGTGTTGCCATTATCGCCCTCAAATCAACCACCCAGGCCGGTATTTCTAAAATTGTTGACCGCAGTCCGGCGGGTATTACCACCACCGGTATCCCGGCCGACCAGATTATTATCGTTACCGAATACGGTGCTTTCGACCCGCGGGGTTTGAGTCTCGGGGAGCGGGCGGTGGGAATTGCTCATCTTGCCGAGCCTTCGGAAAGGGAAAAGCTTCTTCGGGTCATCTATGAGAATCCGGCTTTTCATAAACCGGATTTAACCATGCATAAGGGCATCCCCGGTTTTACTCCCTACGAAAAAGCGATAAGAATGTTATAAGCGGGTTTGTTTTTATTAACGGGATGCTTACCCGGCAAGCTTTTCCAGTTTTTCTTTCAGGGGATTGAGGGGCAAAAGTCCTGAAAATAAATCAACGATTTTTCCCTGCTTAAAAAAAATGACTGTGGGGACGCTCATAATCCGAAACCGGGTAGCAGTGGTCGGATTTTCGTTGACATTCAACTTGTAAATATTGACCCGCCCGGCAAATTGCGGCCCGAGTTCATTTAAAAGACCGGCCATGACCTGGCACGGGGCACAGGTGGGCGACCAGAAATCGACCACGACGGGTATTTTCGACTTTAATACGTCAGCTTCGAAAGTATCATCCGTTACCGGCAGCGGTTTTCCCGGCCGGGGCGGGCGGTTGAATAACTTTTGGAAAAAATTCATTATTGTTTATAAGTCACTTTCTATCAGTCTGCAGTTAAGGTAACCTCTCTAAGTTAATTTTTAGATTATTTTCTGTCTATTTAAGATTCAATAAAAATGTCAATAAATGTTAAGGAATAACAATTATAGGGTTTTCTGATAAACTGAGTAAAAAGTAGTAATATAATGATTATCGAAAATACCCTGTTACCGACATAAGCTATTATTTCTGGATAAAAAAGCCGGAATTCAATAGAATATATAAGGATTTATAAATCCGAAAGCACTTGACAAGCGGGGAAATCGGCTCTATAGATAACAGGGTTTTTTGAAACCTTGTGTATTTTTTTAAGTTTTTGCAGGAGTGACTATTATGCCGACCGAAAAACCAGAGGGGAAGCCGACGGAAAGGAATCGTATGTGTTTGCTCGAAGAATTTCCGGTTCCTGAATATAAAGACTGGTTAAACGAGGTGGAGCGACTTCTAAAGGGAGCACCTTTTGAAAAGCGGATGCTTACCAGAACTTATGAGAATATCACCCTACAGCCTTTGTATCATAAAGAAGATACTCAAAGTATAAGCGATATTGACTCTTATCCCGGATTCTCGCCTTTTATCAGAGGTAGCCGCATTTTCCGGCAAGGTGAGCATGCCTGGGAAACAGCCCAGGAGATAAATTATCCAACACCGGTTGAGTTTAACCGGGCGGTACGATATGACCTTGAACGCGGTCTGACAGCGGTTACCCTGCCTCTGGACAAGGCGTCACGAAAAGGTCTGGATGCTGATGCGGCGACGGAAGAAGAGGTGGGATGTGAGGGAGTTTCGCTTTCTTCGCTGGCTGACTTGACCACCGCCCTGGAGGGGATTTCTCTTGACCGGGTGCCGGTTTTTTTTCAGGCCTGCGACAGCAGCCTTTTTTACCTGGCTTCATATGTCGCTCTGGCGAAAGAAAAAGGTTATGATATAAAGTACTTAAAGGGTGCGGTGGCATACGATCCGCTGGGGGAACTGGCTCAAGCGGGGGTATTATCCGGTTCTTTGGAGACGGTATATGACGAGATGGCGGCGGCGGTTTCATGGGCGGAAGACCATGCTCCACTGACAGGCGTAATCTGGGTTCATGGTGAGATATACAGTGATGCCGGCGCCAGTGCCGTCTGGGAACTGGCTCTGACCGTGAGCGCGGCCGTTGAATATCTTCGCGCAATGGAAAAGCGCGGGCTTGAAATCGAGCAGGTCCTGCCCCATATCCGTTTCAGTCTCGGGCTGGGCACGAATTTTTTCATGGAATCAGCCAAACTTCGCGCCGCCCGTTGCCTCTGGAATCGCATCCTGGAAAATTGCGGGGTTAGCGAAGAAAAACGGTCGATGGGGCTGCATGCCCGTACTTCGCGCTGCTATCAGACTAAATTCGACCCTTATGTGAACCTTTTACGTTTGACCACCGGGGCTTTTTCGGGAGCTGTCGGCGGAGCCGACAGTATGCAGGTGGCGGCATTCGACGAAAGGATACGTCCAGCTGATGAATTCTCCCGGCGGCTGTCCCGGAATATTCAGGTTATTCTTAAAGATGAAGCCAAGCTGGCCCGGGTGCTTGACCCGGCCGGCGGGTCGTGGTATGTGGAACGGCTCACTCATGAGATAGTTCTTGAAACCTGGCGTATATTCCGGCAAATAGAGGAAAAGGGCGGTCTCTTCAGGGCGTTACAGGAAGGTTTCCCGCAAAAAGCCGTAGAAAAGACCATCGACGAGCGCCGTAATGCGTATGCTTCGCGTAAGGATGTTCTGGTCGGGACCAATAAATATCCTCAACCCGATGAAGAACTTCTCGAACCGGGGACGGTTGATTTTAGCGCTGTCAGGAGGGAAAGGCTTCAGCGTTTACAGGAAATCAGGAAAACTGTCAAAAAAAACAAGCCGGTCGAAACGGTTCTCGGTCAACTTTTAGCAGCATCTGGTAAGGACAGGAAAGAAATTTTCCCACTGGTCGTTGAGGCCGTGGAAGGCGGCGCCACCGTCGGGGAGATAATGATAGTTATGCGAAGGGATAAAAATGAAATCGTCAGAGTGGCGCCGTTTCCGGTTTACCATGCTGCAGAGCCATTCGAGAAATTGCGTCTGGCCGTGATGAAAATGCGTCTTCAAAAAGGCAACCTGAAGGTTTTTCTTGCCACTCTGGGAGAGGCCGGGGCTTACATGCCGCGGCTTGATTTCGCCGCCTCGTTTTTTGAAGTGGGGGGCTTTGAAGTGGTAAGAACCGAAGGTTTTGAGACTCCCGGTAAGGCCGCCGAAGAGGCTCTGAAAAGCCGTGCTGAGGTGGTGGTCATCTGTGGTCGAGATGAGATTTATCCCGAAAGTGTCCCGGTGATTGCCGAACAGGTGAAAAAAGCCCGTCCGCACGCAATAGTGGTCCTGGCAGGTTTACCGGGTGACGATAAGCTTAAAAAACGCTTCAGTGATGCCGGGGTCGATATATTCATTCATATAAAGACTGATATTCTCGAAGTCCTCAATGAGACAGCTGTGAAGCTGGGGGTGCTTTTATGAGTCGCATACCGAATTTTACTAATCTTGAGCCGGGTGTGTCCCGGGTCACGGCTGATTATAAAACCTGGAAAGCCCGGGTGGAAAAGGAAACCGGGCATAAGGTGGAGGAACTGGTCTGGCGGACAATGGAGCAGATTGAAGTTAAACCGCTCTATACCCGTGAAGATATGAAGGGTATCGAGCATACCGATTATTATCCCGGCCTGCCGCCGTTTTTGAGAGGTCCCTACGCCACCATGTATGTCACCCAGCCCTGGACCGTACGTCAGTACGCCGGATTTTCGACCGCCGAGGAGTCGAACGCCTTTTACCGCCGTAACCTGGCGGCGGGACAAAAGGGTCTGTCGGTGGCTTTTGACCTGGCCACGCACCGCGGTTATGACTCGGACCATCCCCGGGTCATCGGCGATGTCGGCAAAGCGGGGGTGGCTATCGATTCCATACTCGATATGGAAATTCTTTTCGACGGTATTCCACTGGATAAGATGTCGGTTTCGATGACGATGAACGGTGCCGTTCTGCCGGTGATGGCTTTTTATATCGTGGCTGCCCTGGAACAGGGAGTGGCGATGGATAAGCTGACCGGCACCATCCAGAATGATATTCTCAAGGAATACATGGTGCGTAATACTTATATTTATCCCCCGGCGGCGTCGATGAAAATCATCGGGGATATTATCGCTTTCACTTCGAAGAACATGCCGAAATTCAACAGTGTTTCAATTTCGGGTTATCACATGCAGGAAGCGGGGGCTACCGCGGATCTTGAGATGGCCTATACCCTGGCTGACGGGGTGGAATATGTTCGAACGGGACTGGCGGCCGGGTTGACAATCGATGAGTTTGCGCCGCGGCTGTCGTTTTTCTGGGCCATCGGCATGAACTTTTTCATGGAAATAGCCAAAATGAGAGCGGCCAGAGTGCTCTGGGCCAGGCTCATGAAACAGTTTAAACCGCAAAATCCCAAATCGATGATGTTGCGGACACATTCACAAACCTCGGGCTGGAGCCTTACCGAGCAGGACCCTTACAACAATATTGCCCGGACTTGTATTGAGGCGATGGCGGCGGCGATGGGGCATACCCAGAGTCTGCATACCAACGCCCTGGATGAGGCAATCGCCCTGCCGACTGATTTCAGTGCCCGTATAGCCCGTAACACCCAGTTGTTTTTACAGGATGAGACCGCGATTTGCAGGGTAATTGACCCCTGGGGCGGCTCCTTTTATGTTGAGGCGCTGACCGAAGCCCTGCTAAAGAAAGGCTGGGCGCATATACGGGAGATTGAAAGTCTCGGCGGTATGGCCAGAGCCATCGAAAGCGGCTTGCCCAAGATGCGTATTGAGGAGGCATCGGCCCGGCGCCAGGCTCATATCGATTCCGGGTCGGAAATGATTGTCGGCCTCAACCGATATCCTCTTGATAAAGAAGAACCAATTGATATATTGGAAGTTGACAATAACGTGGTGCGGCTGCAACAACTGGCGAGACTGGAAAAATTGCGTAAAGAAAGAAATGAAGAAGAAGTTCGGCGAGCTCTGGAAGCCCTGACCAGGTGCGCCGAAACCGGTGAAGGAAACCTTTTGGATTTATCCATCAAGGCGGCTCAGGCGCGGGCTTCGCTGGGTGAAATAAGCAGTGCCCTGGAAAAAGTCTGGGGACGGCATGTGGCTGACAACAAAACCATCGCCGGCATATACAGCAGTGAATACAGCGAGGCGGCGGAAATTGTCGAGGTGCGCACGATGACTGATAATTTCGCCCGGCGCGAGGGCCGGCGGCCCCGGATTCTGGTGGCTAAGATGGGACAGGACGGCCATGACCGCGGCGCTAAAGTCATCGCCACCGCGTTCGCCGATTTGGGATTTGATGTCGATGTCGGGCCGTTATTCCAGACGCCTGAAGAAACCGCGCGCCAGGCGGTGGAAAACGATGTACATGTGGTCGGGATGAGTTCCCTCGCCGCCGGACATAAAACACTTCTGCCCAAACTCGTCGAGGAACTCAAAAAACTGGGACGGGGGGATATACTGGTAGTGGTTGGTGGTGTTATACCGGCTCAGGATTATGATTTTCTTTACGAACACGGTGCCTGTGCCATTTTCGGACCGGGTACGATTATACCGGTGGCGGCTAAAAAAATTATGGAAAAGTTGCTTTAAAGGATAACATTTTCTCAGATAACAGAGAATAGGGGCGGCGGCAGGAAAAAACAAACCGGTAAAAAGGCTCCTTCGGCTCTCAAAGTGATGAAAGGTGTCGAAGGCGGTCATGACGGTATGCCCGGTAAAAAGACAGCATCACCCCGAACCGGAAAAAATACTTCCAGCTTTACTACCGAAGCATATGTCAAGGGGATTCTGAGCGGTGACCGCGTAATGCTGGGCCGGGCGATAACCCTGGTGGAATCGAACGCCCCCCGGCACCAGGAGCAGGCGCAGGATGTTCTCAAAGCCATCATGCCGTATACCGGGAATTCAATTCGAATCGGTATCACCGGTGTTCCCGGGGCGGGTAAAAGCACTTTGATTGAAGCTTTGGGTTTCTACCTTACCGGGAAAAAGCACAAGGTGGCTGTGATGGCGGTGGACCCCTCGAGCACACTGACCAAAGGCAGTATCCTGGGTGATAAGACCCGCATGGAGCGCTTGTCACAAACCCCGGCGGCTTTTATCCGGCCCAGTCCCAGCGGCGGCACTCTCGGGGGTGTCGCACGCAAAACCCGTGAAACCATGCATATTTTCGAAGCGGCCGGGTACGATGTCCTGTTGGTGGAGACGGTCGGGGTTGGACAAAGTGAAATAACCGTGCGTTCCATGGTCGATTTTTTTCTGCTGGTTCTGATTGCCGGGGTCGGCGACGAACTTCAGCGCATCAAAAGAGGCGTTTTTGAAATGGCCGATATGGTTCTGGTCAACAAGGATGACGGCGATAACACCGCCGCGGCTCAAGTCGCCCGCGAGGAATACGAGCGGGCTCTGCACTATCTCCGGCCGGTTACCCCGGGCTGGGTCCCCTGTGCCCGAACGGCCTCGGCGCTCGAGGGAAAGGGAATTGATGGAATATGGATAACGATAGAAAATTTCCGCACCACGACCATGGCCAGCGGCGAGTTCGAAAAGCGCCGCCGCAAACAAGCCCGCGACTGGTTGCACAGCCTGCTCAATGAACGTCTGCAGGAAACTTTTTATAATTCCAAAGCCGTGATGGAATACCTTCCGGATATCGAAAAAAAGGTCATGCAGGGACAATTGCCCGCCGTCCAGGCCGCCCGGAATTTATTGAAATTATTTAAAGAATACTTGCTGAAACAGTGGGCTGGTGACCAGATAGGTTAAAGGATTAACGAAAATAAATAGCTGAGAATAACGATAAGTAAAACTTTATGAACATTTATCATTTATTTATTAAGGCATGTTAAGTATGGCTGATTCCAAGATAGAACAATTGTTGAAAAAGAGAGAGCATCTGCTCAAAGGCGGCGGGGATAAAGCGATCGAGAAACAGCACCAGCTGGGCAAACTGACCGCCCGCGAGCGACTGGATTTGCTCTTCGAAGAAAACACCTTCCGGGAAACACATCTTTTTATAAAGCATCATTGCACCCATTTCGGGATAAAGGACAGGGAATTTCCCGGGGAGGGGGTGGTGACCGGTCATGGGGTCATCGACGGTCGGCCGGTGTATGCGGCCAGCCAGGATTTTACGGTGGCGGGCGGTTCGGTAGGCGAGGCGACAGCCCGTAAAATTGCCGAGCTCATGGATGCCGCATTAAAAACCGGCGACCCCTTTGTCATGATTAACGACAGCGGCGGAGCGCGTATTCAGGAAGGTGTGGATTCTCTTTCCGGGTACGGGAGGATTTTTTATCGGCATGTCCTGTTATCCGGGGTGGTGCCGCAGATAAGCATAATCGCCGGACCGTGTGCCGGTGGCGCCGCCTATTCCCCGGCGCTTACGGATTTCATCATTCAGGTAAGGCATAAAGGTCAGCTCTATATCACCGGCCCCCTGGTTATCAAACAGGTGACCGGGGAAGACATCACGGCCGAGCAACTGGGCGGGGTGGAGAGTCACGCGTACTATTCCGGTGTGGTGCATTTTATCGCCGAGAATGATGAGGATGCCATCAATATTACCAAACGGCTGTTGTCGTTTTTACCCAGTAACAATACCGAGGATCCGCCCTTTTTACCGGAACTTTATGATGAAGAGATTTTACCCGATGAATCGCTTAACGATATCGTTCCTCAGGATTCAAGTGAACCTTATGATATGCGGGAAATAGTGGTCCGGGTTGTTGACCGGGGTGATTTTATGGAAATTCAGGAGCACTATGCCCCGAATATTGTTATTGGTTTTGGCCGTCTGACAGGTCGCACTATCGGCATCATTGCCAACCAGCCGAAGCATAAGGCGGGAGTGCTCGATATCGATTCCTCGGACAAGGCTTCCCGTTTTATCCGTTTTTGCAATGCTTTCAATATTCCGGTAGTGACGTTTGTCGATGTACCGGGTTTTATGCCCGGCGTCCAGCAGGAGTACGGCGGCATTATCCGTCATGGAGCCAAGATGTTGTTTGCCTATGCCTCGGCGACCGTGCCGAAGCTTACGGTGGTGGTACGCAAGGCCTACGGCGGGGCGTTTCTGGCGATGTGCGCCAAGAGCATGGGCGCCGATACCCTGTGCGCCTGGCCGTCGGCTGAAATCGCCGTGATGGGCGCCGAGGGCGCTGTCAATGTCCTCTATCGCAAGGAAATCAGCGAGGCGCCCGACCCCAAAGTGGAACGTAATCGAAGACTTGAGGAGTATAAGGATACTTTCGCCAATCCCTATTTTGCCGCTTCGCACGGAATGGTGGATGATATCCTGGAACCTGCGGAAACGCGTGCCTACCTGGCCGCAGCCCTTGAGGTTTTGAAAGCTAAACGGGAACTGAGACCGCAGAAAAAACACGGTTTAATACCGATGTAAACTAAGAGGTAACGAAATGCCGGAATGGCTTTCATACAGCCTGGAATTTACCCTTATCGGATTGATGATTGTATTCACCGCCCTGATTATCGTGGCCCTGTCAATTACCTTTATCAACTTTCTTGACAGGAACTGGCAGGAACGGGAAAAGCGTCATCGGGAAGCAGCCGCAAAAAAAACTCCCAGTATCGATACCACGACACTGGTCTTGATTGCCGCCGCCGTCGCCACCATGCTAAGGGGACGTTTTCATATTCGTAAAATCCAGCGTCTGTTGCCCCGCGATGCCAAAAGCAGTCCCTGGTCCCTTGAAGGCCGGGTTATTCTGCATGGTTCGCATGTCGTTCCCAAGAAAAGATAATGAAAGAACAGAAATTATACAGTCTTTAATATATTGTTTTCAGGAGCATATATGAAACTTAAAATAACCGTACACGGGGTAGCGTATGAAGTTGATGTGGAAGTGCTGGATCCCGGCGAAGGTTTTCCGGTGCCGGTTTCGGTTCGTACCCGGCAGCGTCCCGTCACCGAAAGCGCCTTGTTGCCAAGTACCGCTCTACCGCCGACTTCTTCGGGTGTGCCCCCGGCTCCGGCGGGAATATCACGGGGTTCCATTGCGTCGCCCATTGCCGGAACCGTTCTGGAAATTAAATGTAAACCCGGTGACAAAGTTTCTAAAGGTCAGATTCTTCTGGTCATTGAAGCCATGAAGATGAAAACATCGATTGCCGCTCCAGCCTCGGGACAGATTAAAGCCATACCGATTGCCGTCGGCGATACGGTTCAGGAGAATCAGATACTGGTCGAATTCGCATAGAGTCGGTCATACTCGAAGGAGTGACAGGAGATGGAAATTTTATTGAATTTTTTACAAAACGGGGCTATCGGCAATTTTACCTGGGGCAACCTGGGCATGCTTATCGCCGGTTGTGTTTTTATTTATCTCGGCGTCACTCGCGGTTATGAACCCCTGCTTTTGATTCCCATCGGTTTCGGTATCCTCATCGGTAATATTCCTTACCAAGCCGGGATGGACCTGGGTATTTACGAGGAAGGCAGTGTGATGTCGATACTATATAAAGGCGTCAAAGAGGGTTATTATCCGCCTTTGATATTTTTAGGCATCGGCGCCATGACCGATTTTTCCTGCATGCTGTCCAAACCCCGCCTGATACTTCTGGGGGCCGCCGCTCAGCTGGGCATATTTTTGACTTTTATCCTGGCATCGTCGCTGGGCTTCACGAAAATGGAAGCCGGGGCGATCGGTATTATCGGCGGAGCCGACGGGCCGACGGCGATTTTTCTTACCTCCAAGCTCGCCCCCCATTTTATCGGCGCTATCGCCATCTCCGCTTATTCCTACATGGCCCTGGTGCCGGTTATCCAACCGCCCATTATCAGGCTTTTGACCACCCGAAAGGAACGTTTAATTCGCATGCAGCCTTCGAAACCGGTCAGCAAACGCCTGCGGATTCTATTCCCGGTGGTTGCTTTCATGATAACCACATTCATTGCCCCCGGTGCTATTGACCTTCTGGGGATGTTGTTTTTCGGTAATCTCCTTAAGGAATGCGGCGTAACCGAGCGTTTAGCCAAAACGGCCAGCAACGCCTTGATTGATATCGTCACCATCATCCTGGGGATCACGGTCGGCGCATCCACCGACGCCACCCGTTTTCTTACTCCGGATTCAGTGAAGATTTTTTCGATGGGTGCTCTGTCATTCTGTTTTGCCACCGCCGGCGGGGTTATGTTCGCCAAAACCATGAATTTGTTTTCCAAAATAAAAATTAATCCGATTATCGGAGCCGCCGGGGTATCCGCTGTTCCCAATTCCGCCCGCGTCTGTCAGATGGTGGGAGCGAAGGAAGACCCGAATAATTACCTTATTATGCATGCCATGGCTCCCAATGTGGCCGGCGTTATCGGTTCTGCAGTTGCCGCCGGCGTCTTACTGGCTACTTTCGGTTGAGGTCGGTAAATAAATGATATAATCCCGGAGGTTTACCCCGGGATTTTTTTATGGCTTTTCATCAAGTTCAAGAAATAGGTTGCCGGGGAAAGGAATTTAAATTAAAATGTCTGTATATATATTCATGAATTCAGCGTAATAGTATTTATACGGAAATTACCATAAGGAGCGACAATGCAGCAGATGGAGCAGTTGTACCGGCATTTAATAGAAATGGTGGGTGAGAATCCCGACCGCGAAGGACTTTTGAAAACACCGGCTCGAGCCGCCAGAGCGTTTCAGTTTTTAACTAAAGGTTACCAGGAAGATATTGATAAATTGGTCAACAACGCCCTGTTCGAATCGGATATCAGGGAAATGGTGGTGGTCAAGAATATCGAGCTCTATTCGATGTGTGAACATCATCTCTTGCCTTTTATCGGTAAATGTCACGTGGGTTACATTCCCAACGGGAAGGTGCTGGGCTTGTCGAAGGTTGCCCGCCTGGTGGATGCCTTTGCCCGTCGGCTGCAGATTCAGGAAAACCTTACCAAGCAAATTGCCGTTACCATCCAGAATTACACCGGGGCCCTGGGGGTAGGAGTGGTTATCGAGGCGCAACACCTGTGCATGATGATGCGGGGAGTGGAAAAACAGAATTCGGTCATGACCACCTCGTGCGTTCTGGGGGAGATGCACGATGACGCGGAGACCCGCTCCGAGTTTATGACTTTAATCTGCAAGCATTGAAGAAGCCGTTATGCACCTGGTCATAAGTAAAAGATTCGAGGTATCGCTTTCCTACCGTTATTATCGCGAGGACTGGCCGCCGGAAAAAAACCGGGAGGTTTTTGGTTTCTGGATGGGCGGCCCCTACGGTTACGGCGGCAACTGGACGGTTTATTTCGTTTTAAGCGGCCCGGTCGATGAAAAAAGCGGCATGGTGATCAATATAACGTCCGTCAAGGAACGCATCAACCGTCTGCTGGCGGGGCGTTATGACCATAAGTTTCTCAATCGCGATACTCCGCCTTATGATAAGGTCGTTCCCACTCCGGAGAATGTAGCCCGCCGGCTTTTTTCCGAAGCCCGGGTTTTATTTGATGATGAAAGTGCCCACCTGGCCGCCTGTCATTTGGCAACCTCGCCTTTTGACGCCGCCACTGCTTATGCCGACGGCCGCGTGGAACGAGATTTCTGGCTGGAATTCTCCGCCGCCCGCCGTACCGGTTCGCCGCATCTCTCCGATGAAGAAAATGAAAAATTGTTCGGCGTGGCATCGGCGAAAAGCGGCCATGGTCATTTTTACAGGTTGCGGGTGACTCTCGAAGGCGAACCGGACCCGGAAACAGGTATGATTAAAAATGAAAACGAGGTGGTCCAGGTGCTGGGTTTGTTGCATAACAGTCTCGACCACCGTCATCTTAATCTCGAAGTTCCGGAGCTGAACGGTTTACCCATGACCACGGAGTTCCTGGCGAGGTTTATTTTCGGTCAGTTACGGATTTCCCTGCCGGTAGCCCGGGTACGATTGTGGGAAAATCCCTATTTCTTCGCCGAGTATTTGAAAAACGGGAAGTCCTTAATGGGCATAAAAACCGCTTTTCGGGCGGCTCATCGCCTGCACAGCCCCTTATTAACGGACGAGAAAAACCTCATGCTTTACGGCAAGTGTAATAATCCCCAGGGGCACGGCCATCGGTATGACGTGGAGAGCACCATCGACGGCGAGCTTGATGAACGGCGCGGGATATTCTATGGCCTTGATGATTTCCATGACAATCTTGCTCTCGCCCTTGAATCCTGGAATTTAAAACACCTTGACCTGGATACGCCGGATTTTAAGGACCGGCCGAGCACCGGGGAAAATATTATCCGGGTTCTCTGGAACCGGCTGGAGAAAACGCTGGCGCGGCCGCTTTACCGTCTGCGGTTATGGGAGACGCCCAATAATCGTTTTACCTTACGGCGAAGTATCGATTAACAGAAAAGGAAAGGGATTAGCGAGGGAATATAATGGAACGATGTTTGATAACCGGTGCCAGCCGGGGGGTGGGCCGGGCGATTGCCGTCAGGCTGGCCCGGGAAGGCAGAATATTGCTGTTGCACGGGCGGGACCGAAAGGCTCTGGATGAAAGCTGCCGGATGGTTCATGATAAGGGAGCCGTGGCTATGGCACTGCAGGCCGATATAAGCACCCTGGCCGGTATTGAGGAGCTGGTTGCCATGGTCGGCCAGGATGACCTTAACTTTCTGGTCAACAACGCCGGGGTAGCCCATGTCGGGCCTTTCGAACAAACCACGCCGAAGCAATGGCAGGAAACCCTGGCGGTTAATATATCCGCACCGTTCTGGCTGATACAGAAACTATACCTCCGCATGAAACCCGGCAGTGCTGTCGTCAATATTCTCTCGGTTGCCGCACACACCGCTTTTCCCCGCTGGAGCAGTTATTGCATGAGCAAGTCTGCCCTGGAAGGACTAACCCGGTCACTGCGGGAGGAATTACGCCCCAGAGGCATAAGGGTGATAAATGTCTATCCGCAGGCTGCCGCCACGGCACTCTGGGATAAAATCGAAGGTACCTGGTCGAAGGATAAGATGCTTCCCCCCGAAGAAATTGCCGAGGCTGTGGTTTATGCCGTCGAACGCCCCGGCCAGGTACAGGTCGATAGCATCAGCCTGGGACATATTGAAGGGAATCAGTAGCCTCAGTAAAAAAGCGGTCGTTAAAAAGACCTCTGTTTCTTTTATTATATTGTTTAAAAGGTGATTCGTTCTATTTTCGCCGCCACGATGAAATCATTGACTGAGAGTCCGCCGATAGCATGCGTCCAGAGTATGATTTTAACTTTATTCCAGCTGTGAATTAAAATATCCGGATGATGTCCCTCTTCCTCGGCAATCTCTCCGGCGACATTGACAAATTGCAGAGCCCGGTTAAAATCCTCAAATATAAATTCCCGCACCAGTTGTTTGTCATCTATGACAGACCAGTCATGAAGCTGCTCCAGGTAGGGTTCATATTCGTTACGAGCCAGGGGAGTCAGCCCACCCTCGCAGGGGATACATTTTTTTTGTGTTAAATTATTCATAATAACTCCTTAATAAATCGTCTCTTTGAAAAAATACCTGATCAGTCCTGTTTTTTAAATTTTATTTATTTAGATAACCGCTTTTTTAATGCACAGGTTCCGTTATTATTTCGTTTTTAAGGAAAAGAATAAAACGGCATTGCCGACCGGTAAACTTATGTATATTTTTAACGTAAGTTTATTTATGACCTTACATATAATCTGACTTTTTTGCTGGGACAACTGCTTAGCTCATCGAAATAAAGCGGAGTTGTCGATATGAAAAAAATATGGCTGGTAATTTTTTTTGGTGTTTTTAGTTATAATATTGTTCAAGCCGACCCGCCAATGACCCTCAAAGGGCACGTCCGGGATGCTGTCACCCGTCTTCCGATTGTCGCTGCCAGCGTGCAGATAAACGAAACCGCGCGTGGAACGACCTCCGATAATGACGGTTTTTTTATAATCCGGAACATTGCTGACAGCGTTCTGACGGTTAAAGTATCCATGGTCGGCTACGAAACCTTCACCCGGACCGTTTCACTGGTATCTATAGAGCAGAAAGAACTTACGGTGTTTTTACGCCCGGTCGATATCGCCCTCGATAAAATAACGGTTACCTCCAGCCGATTTGCCGAGAAAAAGTTTCTGACGCCCGCGAATATATCCATAACACCCGAAGAAAAATTCGATGAGCGAACTTACAGCACGGTGGCCGAGGTACTGCGCGAGGAGCCGGGAATACTGGTGCAGAAGACGACTTATGGCCACGGAGCACCGATAATAAGGGGTCTTATCGGTAAAGATATACTTTTGCTGTATGACGGCATCCGATTGAACCGGCCGACCTACCGAATCGGCGGCAACCAGTATTTGAACACGGTGGACCCCGGCTCGCTGGACCGGGTGGAAGTCGTCCGGGGACCTTCCTCGGTAATGTTCGGCAGTGACGCCATCGGCGGGGCGATAAATTTAATTCCCGCCCGGCAGGTAATGGGGGGGGCGAAACTGGAGGTCAGGCCGGTTCTTGTCAGCCGTTATTCCAGTTTTGACGAAGGTCGGAGTGTTAATTTAAATGTTAACAGTACTTATCGTCACCTGGCCGCGACAACGAATTTCGGGCTTAAAAAGATTGGCGACCTTAAAGCCGGCGGCAAGGTCGATGAGCAGTCGCCCACCGGCTGGGAGGAGTCGGATTTCACCGGCCGCCTGGCCTGGTTTTTAAACCAGTACAGTTACCTTGGTTTCGATTACATGGCGGTCAGACAGGATGGCGTGCCGCGTTACGATAAATATGTCTGCGGTGAATTCGAAGAATATGTTTATGACCCGCAGGACCGGGACCTGGCGGCTGTCACTTTTTATGGTGACCGGCTGGGGTCCGTTATTCCTTCGGTAAAAGCCGGTGTGTCGTATCACCGCGAACTCGAGGGCAGCACCATGCGAAAAACGGACGCCGATAATTATACCTTCGCCCGCGATAAAGTCACCACCTGGGGTGGTTACGTGCAGTTGTCGTCGACGCCGCACACCAAACACCGGCTGAGTTTTGGCTGGGAATATTACTATGATAGAATCAACAGCGAGCAGTACCGGTACGAAGGTGCGACGGTTAAAACCCTTCGCCCGACCTATCCCGACGATACCCGTTATTACCAGACCGGGTGGTTTTTGCAGGAGGAGTGGTCGCTGAATAAAAAATGGCAGGTGACCGCCGGGATGCGCTTCAGCTATGTCGGGATCGAGGCGCCGCTGGAGATGCCGTTCGGGCAGTATGAGGACAGCTTTCATGACCTGACCGGGCTGGCTGCCGTGAGTTTCAAACCCGTACCTTCAGTTAATCTTATCGGGCGCTGGTCGCGGGGTTTCCGCGCCCCCAACCTTAACGACGCCGTGGTGCTCAAGTATTCCAGCAGCGGGGTGGATGCGCCCAGCCCGAATCTTGGACCGGAGTTCACCAATAATTTTGAACTGGGTGTAAAAGTGGAAAATAAGCGCGTGAGCGGCGGTTTCTTTTTGTTTTATGACCGGCTGAGCGATATTATCGAGCGCACTCCCGGGGTGTACGACGGCAAAACCTTCTTCGATGAAAACAATAACGATATCAAAGATGCGGATGAATATGATATTTATCAGCGTCACAATGTCAATCGGGCGCGTATTTTTGGTTTTGAATTCGATAATCTTGTCTGCCTTTCCGACTGCTGGGAAATTCGCGCCAACTGTTTCTGGACCAGGGGCGAGAACCTGAGCGAGGGCGAACCGCTCAGCCGTATCCCGCCTTTGATGGGTTTGCTGGCGGTACGTTATAAACCAGTGGAACGGATGTGGGTGGAAGTGCTTTCACGCGCCGCCGACGAACAGAAGCGCCTGTCCACCCGGGATATCGAGGATACCCGTATCGGTCCCGGCGGCACGGAGGGATGGTTCACGCTGGGCTTGAAATATCACCTTCGCATCGACCCCTTTACCTTTAACCTGCTGCTTGAAAATCTCACCGATAAAGCCTACAAGGAACACGGTTCGGGGATATATTCGCCCGGCCGGGGGATAGGCTTGACAATACGCTATGAGGGCTGAGAAGGGATTTTCATACTTGACGGCATGCTGTTTTTAAAACTTCATCGGTGACAGCGGTCGTTTCATGTTGTAATAAGCCGTTTGAAAAATGGCTTCTGATTTCATACGATATTCATCGACCGTTTCCTTTAAGGAATCGGCTAAATCTATAGTGACATCCGGTAGTTTGTAAAGTGTTTCTTTGCCATGCAGGCGATTAATCAGGTAATAGCCGTTTTCGATATGTCCCAGCAGGTCTTTTTCAACAAAGTGCACAAAGTCCGTTCCCCGATAAGAAGTATCAAGTAAATCCTTGCCGAATGAATAATTGTCATAGTCAAGTTTGAGAATACCCATCAGAGTCGGCAGGATGTCCAGCTGGCTGCCCGGCCGTCCGGAAGTACCCTTCAGGTTGAAACTGCTTTTATTGCCGATTATTAAAAGCGGAATCTGGAAATGGGTTATTTCGAGGTCGCTTTTCTGTTTATAGGGCGAGCCATTGTCGGCGGTAATAATTATCAGGGTATTGTCAAAGAAAGGGTCACTTTTAATTTTATTGACAAACTGTCCTAAGGCCCAGTCGGAATATTTAAAAGCATTAAGCTTGTGAGCGTCTTCGACCGTATCAGGGAGGCGTCCGAAGGGTACGTCGGGCAAAAGCCAGGGACCATGATTGGAGGCGGTCAAAAGAGTAGCGAAGAAACGCCGGTTTTTATTTTCCCGGAGTTTATCGCAGGCAAAGTCGAACATGACATGGTCGGGTACACCCATCCAGCTGAGTGACCTGTCTTCACCGATATCATACTTCGAGTAAGCTTTCATAATCCCGTTAGCCATCAGAAAACCCTGCATGTTATCGAAATGCGGGTCGGTGGTGACGAAACATGATGTTTTGTAATCATAAGTTTTAAGAATCGACGGCAAGCCCCACAGGTAATTTTCGCCGGGTAACTGCCGCATGACCAGCTTGCCGTATTGCGGCGGGTATCCATACAACACCGCCACCAGGCTGGCGAAAGTGTGCTTACCGCAGGAATAAAAGTCGGTGAAAAGAAAGCCCTCAGCCGCCAGGGAATCGAAACAGGGCGTCAGAGAATAGGGGAAGCGATTGTCCAGAACATCGATTTTAGTCGAGCCGAACGATTCCATTATAATCAGGATCACGCTGGGCGGATTTTCGTTCGGTTGCTCAAAACGCACCGGCCGGATAAGGCGAGTACCTTCTTCAACTGTCGTCATCCCAAGAAGTTGTCGCAATTCATTTTCGGCGTGGTCGGATTTGATTTCGGACATAAGGTCTTTGGTCGCTTTTTTCTCGCGATGGTCGTAAACGGCATCAAGGATAAAAGTATAGACCGGGTTGAGAGCCGCCAGGTTGGCGAAATCATATTCGGAATAATAAGCCATGCCCCAGCGCATGGGTTCTTCGGCCAGCCGTCCCCGCGCGCCAACGCCAAAAGCTGCAATCAGAATAGGCAGATAAATAAGGTTGATCCACCAGGGAGAACGGGGTCGGTCAATGAGGATTTTTTTCACTAAGTACCTGACCAGCCGGATATACAGGTATAGTATTAATAGGTATATAACCGTTAAGGCTGCGGTTTTGGCTGGAAACCAGATAGGGCTAAAGCCGTTGGCTGTTATTTTATATTTCTGTAAGAGAAAATCGTTCAGGCGGGTATGGAAATGCCGGGTGAACTCGATATCCGCCAGGTGGGCGAAAAAGAGCATAGCCGATAAAATTACCAGCAGATAAAAAACAGTGATTCCTGTCGTTCGATAGTACCGGGGAAATAAAAAAAGGACTGCACTGAACAGGTAAAGCGGCAGAATAACATAACTGGTAATGGAGAAATCAAATCTCAGTCCGACCACCAGGGTTTTTAAGAGGGTTGAAAGCGGAGCGCCGGCCGCCAGATCGCCAAGGAATACTAAAAATAATATCCGCCAGAGTTCAAAAAACAGCGTCAGGGTTGCCGCCGCCAGAATAAAGAATACCGCCGGGGCGGAGATGTATTTCATCCGCAGCATGATTATTTCTCCGGCAGGGGACGCTTCATATTGTAGTAGGCGGTTTGATAAAGAGCCAGGGCTTTTTTCTTGTAGCTTTCGACAATCTCCGGGTGAAAGGCGGCGACATCGTCGGTTCGGTTCGGCAGTCGGAAAAGCGACTCGGGACCGTCAAGACGGACTATCAGGTAATAGTCCTTCTCGATATAACCGATTTTGTACCATTCGGTGGTATGCACGAAATCTGTAATATAGGTGACAGTATCCAAAAGGTCGTGGCCGAAAGTGTAATTATGATAGTTAAAACGCAACTGTCCCATGATGGTGGCGACGATATCCAGGTGACTGCCCAGGCGGTCGTTGCGTTGAGCATGTTCTTTACCCCAGCCGACCCGGTGAATGAGTAAAGGAACTTCAAAAAAGGAAAGGTCCAAATCCGAGGTGGGGTTGTAAAAGAAACCGTGGTCGCCGGTAATGACCAGGAGGGTATTGTAATAATAGGGGTCGTTTTCGATTTTATTTATAAATTGTCCCAGCGCCCAGTCGGCATACTTGAAAGCGTTCTGACGTTCGGCTTCATAAGCCGTGTCGGGGATTCGTTCAAAAGAAACATCGGGGACTCTCCACGGACCGTGGTTGGAAGTCGTCAGCAGGGTGGCCAGAAACGGCCGGCCTTCCAGACGGCGCAGTTTGGCGTAGGCACTGTCGTACATGATATGGTCGGGCACACCCAGGTGACTGAGCTTGTGGGACTGGTCGTAATCATATATCGAATAATAATACATGAAACCGTTGGCTTTCATGAAGCCCATCATGTTGTCGAAATGGGGGTCCTGGGTGGAGAAAAAATGAGTTTCGTAACCGTGCTGTTTGAGAATGGAGGGCAGTCCCCGGAAATGATTTTCGCCGCTTACCTGTTTGATGATGACCTTGCCGAAAAGGTGCGGGTTGCCGTAGATGGCCGATATCAGGCCGCAGTAGGTATGCATGCCGGTGGCATAGAAATTAGTAAAGAGAATGCTTTTTTCAGCCAGGGAATCAAAACAGGGCGAGAGTTGCCAGGGATACTTGTTGGCTAAAACGCCGATTTTATGCGACGACTGCGATTCCATTATGATAAAAATGACATTGGCCGGGTTGTCTTCGGGCGGGTTGAAATTGACCTCGCGTACGATCGGACTGCTGTAAGCGGCACTGTCGGCCGGCAAGCCCAGAAGCCGGCGAACCTCGTTTTCCGCCTCCGGGAAAGTCATCTCCGCGACCAGTTTTTTGACCTGCTCTTTGCTACCAGCGTCATAGAAAAAATCGCGTACGAAGGTATAGACGGGATTGAGAGCCAGGAGGTTGGCATAATCGTATTCGGAAAAATAGGCGGCGCCCCAGCGAAGGGGGGCGTCGGAACCCAGCCTTCCAACCGTACCGATTATAAACACCGTCAACAGCACCGGGGCGAATAAAAGATTAACCAGCCAGTGCGATTTTACGCTGTCAGTGACCACTTTTCGCTGAAGCCGGCGCATCAACAAAAAGAAAGCCGCCAGAATGACGGCATACAGTATCAGGTATTTAATGACCGGGTACATGCCCCAGATCATGGTGATGACGAACTCGGGTGTGTCCTGCCAGATGAGAGCCATGCCGTTAAGGCGGGTGTTGAAAAATTTGAAAAATTCGATATCCGCCAGGTGAACGAAGAATATAACAGCCGTATAAACAAAGAGCAAAACGTACCCGAGGCGGCGCATGAATTTACTGCGCTGGATATCAATGAAGGGGATTATGCCAAGAACATATATTACCGTACCGATATACGAGACAATGATGAAATCAAAACGCAGGCCGACAATGAAGGCTTTGAAGAGAACGTCGCCGGGGACGGCGGATGACAAACCGCCGGAAAGAAGCATAAGGATAAATCGCCACAGCGCCAGAAACAGCACCAGGACAGCCGCCGTGATTAAAACGTAAACGGCCGGGACGGATATAAATCTGGTCTTAATCATCGGATACGGTCAACGGTTGCGGGCTTGACGTTTCTTGCCGAAGGGGGCGGTGCATGTTTTCATAAGCCGTTTTGAAAAGAGCAAGAGCTTTTTTCTCGTATTCACGAGCCAGATCCGGCAGGGAGTCGACCAGGTTACGGCGACGGTTGGCCACGGTGTAAAGCGAGGTCGGACCGTTCAGACGGGCAATGACATGGTAATCGTTCTCGATATAGCCGACCTTGTACCATTCCGAAAAATGTGCATAATCAACGGCACTACCGGAGGTTTTAAGCAGGTCGTGGCCGAAAGTGTAATCATGATAGTTCAAGCGTACCTGACCCATGACGGTGGCTGCGATATCTATCTGCGACCCGAGGCGTTCCACCCGCCGGTTTTTCTCCAGGCGACCGTCGGTGTCGAAAATAAAAAGCGGTATCTGGAACTGGGTCAGGTCATGGTCGGTGATGGGGTCGTACCAGCAGCCGTTATCGCTCGTTACCACCACCAGGGTGTTTTTGAAAGCCGGGTCGTTTTTAATTTTATCGAAGAAATAACCCAGTGACCAGTCGGAATATTTAAAACAGTTGAGTTTCGTGCGCCACTCTTCGTCTTCGGCAGGGATACGTTCAAAAGGAACATCGGGAATCAACCATGGACCGTGGTTGGAAGAGGTCAGAAGGGTGGCGAAGAAACGATGTTCATTTTTCTCTCGCAGTATGTTATAAGCATAGTCGAACATGATATGGTCAGGCACTCCCAGGGTGCTTATTTTGTATTCGGGGTTATAGTCGTCAAGCGAATAAAGCCTCATCACTCCATTCGAACATAAAAAGCCCTGCATATTGTCGAAATGCGGGTCGTGGGTGGTAAAAAACATGGTCTCGTAGCCATGGTGGCGTAAAATCGACGGCAGACCCCAGAAACTGTTCTGGCCGGTCACCATTTTCATAACCGATTTCCCGAAAAGGGTCGGGTAACCGTACAGGGTTGAGAAAATGCCGGTATAGGTATGTTGCCCGGTGGAATAAAAATTCGTGAAAAGAATCCCTTCCCGGCTAAGAGAATCGAAACGGGGAGTGATTTCATAAGGGTAGCGGTTGTCCAGGATGCCAATGCGTGTCGACCCGAACGATTCCATGATAATCAGAATCACGTTCGGTGGGTCATCGTTTTCCGGGGTAAAGGTTATCTCACGAAATATCCGCTGGTTGTTCTCTTCTTCTAAAGCGACGGGCAGTCCCAACAGGTGCCGCACCACCCGGACGGCGTCGGGAATATCAATGCGGTCCATCTGTTCTTTAATCTGAGCTTTCTTATTGGCGTCATAGATGGCGTCATAGAAAAAGGTGAAGATCGGGTTCAGGGCGAGTTGATTGGCATAGTCGTACTCCGAGAAATAGGCCGTGCCCCAGCGCAGAGGCGATTTTTCCTCGACGCGCCCCCGGGCGCCAAGGAGGAAAACAGCCAGCACCAGAGGTAGATATACCAGGTTAATCCAGACCGGTGAAGGGGCTTTATCGATTATAATTTTTTCCCTCAACCAGTGGATAATTATTATGAAGCCTGTGAACATCACCAAAAACAAAACCAGGTACCTGACCACCGGATACATCTTCCAGAGCATGGGGACCACTATTCCCGGCGTATCCGACCACGCCAAGGCGATGCTGTTGAGCCGGGAATTGAAAAATTTAAAAAATTCAATGTCGGCCATTTGCAGGAAAAACATCAGACCAACCACTAAGGCCATCAGGTAAAAGTTCAAATGTCGGAAAAATTTATTGCGGGAAATGTCCAGCCGGGGGAGGTTGCCCAATAGATACAACGGTATGGCAAGGTAACAACTGATGGCAAAATCAAACCTCAAACCCACCAGAAAGGATTGTAAAAGGATACGGCCGGGAACTCCCGCTGAAAGGGTGCCGGACAGAATAAGCAGAATCAAACGCCAGAGTTCGAAAAATAAAGTCAACGTTATGGTAAGTAGAAGAAAGTAAACCGCTGAAGTGGAAAGATACTTCGACCAGCCGGCATCTTTAACGATAAAGGTTCTCATAATGGGAGGCAAAATACGAAATGGTTAAAGGCGTGTCAAGGTCAGTCAGGGGCTATAATTTATCCTCTAATATCTTGATTGCCTTGGACTTGTTAGCCTTAACTTGATTCCCTCTTGACATTTAAGGTAATACAAAGTAATATTTATAATAATACTCGGGTCTTTTTACTGGAGTTGGATGTGAGAAAACAGAAAACAGAAATTATTACTTTCAAAGTCGATGCCTCTTTGGCCGGGGTGATAAGACATTTGCCCAATCGGTCGGAATTTATTCGTGCCGCGGTACTTCGGGCTTTTGAAAATGCCTGTCCTTTGTGTGATGGTACCGGTATTTTGACTCCGGAACAGAAGAAACACTGGGATTCGCTGGCAGCGGACCATCATATCGAACAATGCTGTGAGTGTCATGAAAATTACCTGGTCTGTACCAAGAAAGGATAGGGTCATGATTCGACGATGGATGATATCATCGTTAATAATTGTAACACTGATGGTGTTTATTAGTATTTTTTCTCTTAAGTCACAGGTCACGGTTGAGCCATTAAAGGTTTTTGTCAGTATTCTTCCCCAGGCTTATTTTGTTAAACAGATAGGTGGCGAATATGTAGAAGTGGCGGTCCTGGTTGGTCCGGGACAGTCGCCGCATACCTACGAGCCGACCCCGCGTCAGATGACGGCACTGGCTGAAGCCCGGTTGTATTTCAGTATCGGGGTTCCCTTTGAACGGCAGTTACTCGGTAAAATAAGCGCTACTTTTCGGAATCTGGAGGTGGTTGACACGCGTCGGGGAGTGCCGCTTCGGGCTATTGAGGGTGAGGAACATGACGGCCATGACCATGCCGGAGCCGAGGACCCGCATATCTGGCTGTCACCACAGCGGGTAAAAATACAGGCGGATAATATTTGCCGGGCATTGGTGGCTTATGACAGCGCCCATGCTTCTTTTTATCAGCGCAACCTTGATATCTTTAAGCGACAGCTGGATGATATTGACCGGGAAATAATGCTGAAGCTGACACCGTATAAAGGAAGTAAATTTTTTGCTTTTCATCCATCGTACGGGTATTTCGCCGCTGACTATGGCCTGGTACAAGTAGCGGTGGAAATTGAAGGAAAAGAACCCGGTGCCCGGCAGCTGGCGGTAGTGACGGACCAGGCCCGGGCTGATGGGGTGAAAGTGATTTTTGTCCAGCCGCAATTCGCCGTTAAGACGGCTGAAACGATCGCCCGGGCGGTCGGGGCAAAGGTGGTGGCGCTTGACCCGCTGGCGGAAGATTATATCAATAATCTTAAGTTTATGGCCGACGAACTGGCCCGGGCTCTTTCGGGAAAGAATGAAAAATAAATGGAAAAGTGTGCCGTTGTCGAAATCGAAAAAGTTTTTTTCGCTTATGATGGTGAGACCGTGCTGGAGGACGTCAACCTTACCATATGCGAAAAGGATTTTATCTGGATTGTCGGTCCAAACGGTGGGGGCAAGACCACCCTGGTCAAACTGATACTGGGTTTACTGACACCGAGCGGGGGGGCAGTTCGGGTATTCGAGAAATCGCCTCAGCAGGCCCGGTCGAAAATCGGCTATATGCCCCAGCACGCCCATCTTGACCAGCGGTTTCCGGTGAGTGTTAGCGATGTTGTTTTAATGGGGCGGCTGGGCGAAGGACGGCGCTACGGGCCTTTTTCGAAGAAAGATCGCCAGGTCGCCTACGAGGTGCTTGAAGAAGTCGGCTTGAACGAATTCGCCGACCGGCATTTTGCTTCCCTTTCAGGGGGTCAACAACGTCGCCTCCTGATTGCCCGGGCGCTGGCTTCACAACCGCAACTTTTGATTCTGGATGAACCCACCGCCAATCTTGACCTGCTGGTGGTCAGGGAACTGTATGAGCTTTTACATAAACTTAACAGTCAGTTTACTATTGTGATGGTCTCTCATGACCCGGCTTTTGTTTCTCAGGCGGTAAAAAATGTTGTCTGCGTCAATCGTAAAGTAGCCGTTCACCCGACCACGGCAGTAGGAGACGAGGTCCTGAGTGAACTGTATCATGGCCATGTACGGATGGTGCGTCACGGTCACAGTGCCGCAGAAAAGGAATAACGGTTTTGGAATTCATTGACGCTGTTTTCAATCATACTTTCATGTTGTATGCCCTGTTGACCGGTGTCCTGGCGAGTATTGCCTGCGGGGTGGTGGGGACTTATGTCGTTGCCCGCCGGATTACCTATATTGCTGGCGGTATCGCTCACAGTGTCCTGGGGGGCATGGGGCTGGCTTATTATCTCAAGGTGGTTCAGGGTCTGAGCTGGCTGCAACCCCTTCACGGAGCGGTGGTGGCCGCTCTGGCCAGCGCCGTGACGATCGCCCTGGCCAGCATTTATTTAAAAGAACGCGAGGATACCGTTATCGGTGCTATCTGGGCGATTGGGATGGCGGTAGGCATAATCTTTATCGCCAAAACACCTGGTTACAGCGAAAACCTGATGAGTTACCTGTTCGGGAATATTCTGATGGTGACACGGGGAGATTTATGGCTGATTGCCGCCTTGGACGCTTTTGTCGTTATAGTCGGGTATCTTTTTCACAAGCAGATTGCGGCGGTATGTTTTGATGAAGAGTTCGCCCGCGTACGCGGTGTCAGGGTGCAGTTGTTTTATCTTTTACTGCTATGTTTGACGGCGTTGACGGTGGTAATCTTAACCACGGTCGTCGGGATTGTTATGGTGATTGCTTTTTTGACGTTACCGGTAGCAGTGGCCGGTTATTTTACCCGGAAACTCTGGCAGACCATGGTGCTGGCCACTTTATTGAGTATCTTTTTCATGACTTTTGGTCTGGCTTTAAGTTACAGTCCCGACCTTCCCGCCGGCGCCACTATTATTATCCTGGCCGGATTAACTTATCTTATAGTCAGTGTCATAAAAGCTCTTCGTAAAATTTAAAGAATCGTTCTTCCTTGAACCGCAACAAGTTAATATTATCGAAGATTATGTAACATTTTCTAAATTATTGTCATGATATGGTCGAATTATACAGTATATTTGATAATTTAATTATTGACTGAGGAGGGATATGTTGAAAACAGCAGTTTATTTCATGATGGCTCTGGTGGTTTTCCTGGGTAGTTGCAGTGATGATAAAAACGCGACCGGCAATACTCCCTTGCTTTCGGACCTTGCGGCTACACATGAAGCCGTGGCGGATTTTGAGCAGATTCCCGCGGCTTATATTGATTCCGTTAAAACGAACTTCCGTATTTTTTACGGGCATACTTCGCACGGCAGTCAGGTTGTCACCGGCATGGCCATGGTTCGTTCGGAGTACCTTGCCTGTGATTATAACAATGGTGACAACACCCTGTACCTGTCGGAATACAGCGATGACCTGGGGCATAACGGTGATACTTCATGGGTGCCGATTACCCGCAACCGTTTAAATCTATACCCTGATATTAATGTGGTTATGTGGTCATGGTGCGGCGGAGCCTCGGATAACACTGTTGCGGGTATTAATATATACCTGAACGCCATGAACGGGCTGGAGGAAGATTATCCTGACGTGACTTTTATTTACATGACCGGGCATCTGGATGGCAACGGTATCGACGGTAACCTTTATGCCTGTAACAATCAGATCCGGCAGTATTGCGCCGAAAATAATAAAGTCCTGTTTGACTTCGCGGATATTGAAAGTTACGACCCCGGCGGAACTTTTTACCCGGATGATACCGACGCCTGCAACTGGTGTTCCGAATGGTGCGCCACGCATGATTGTCCCGATTGCGCTTCATGCGCACACTCGCATTGTTTCAACTGTTACCGCAAGGGAAAAGCTTTCTGGTGGCTGATGGCCCGGCTGGCCGGCTGGGATGGCGCCTGATATATATTAAGGTAAAAAATAATATTTGGAACCGCTCGCTAAGGGCGGTTTTTTTTATTGACTCTCAACGGCACCAGGCCGGCGGAGTGTGCGACAGGAAAAGATAATCGATTAAGCGGGTAATATCGGAAATGTCAGGCGGTCCACCGCTGCCGTCGCTGTCGGCCTCCTCAGGACAGCACAGGGGAAGGTGGTTCAGGTAAAGATGCTCTATCAGAGTGAAGATGTCGGAGACATCAGGTACGTCGTTCTCGGAACAGTCGCTGTTGCCGGCTAACCCGAAACAACAGCGCTGACAGCCGGTATCGATATTCAGAGCCCCGATGAGAATACCACAGCTGTTTCTAAACGGGGCGCAGGGGGAAGTGCTGATGATATGAAAATTATTGTTCAGGGAATTGCAGAAAAGAGGGTCGCCCGAGAAATTCCCGTTTACATCGAGTGACCCCTCAAGACAGTCGACCCAGTCGCCATCGAAATTGCCGTATATGTCGGTGCAGCTTAATTGCGACGGGTTGAGGGTGTTCCGGCAGTAAACGGCAGTACCCGGTGAATTAAAGGCCAAAATGCAATTCCTGATTTCAGGAGCGGCTTCACCGGTACAATATACTACCCCACCCGGGTTCAAACCGGGGGTGCCGTTATGAATGAAGGTACAATTTTTTATTACCGGCGAAGAACTGTTGCAGTAAATAGCGCTTCCCAGACCGGCATTGTTACTGAAAATACAGTTTTTAATGAGGGGCGAGGAAGACGACTCGCACCTTATCCCGCCCACAACAACCGACGAACCATTGGTAATCGTAAAACCTTCGATAACGGTGGTGGTGTCATCGCCGTTATTGATAAGAAAAGCCCAATTTTCGCCCTGGCAATCGATAATGGTCTTTTCCGGACCATTCTGGGATTTAATGACCAGCCTTTTATATTTAAAGTTAATGGTTTTGTTGTTGTCACCCCGATAAAGGCCATCATGCACCATTACGGTATCGCCGTTGCGGGCTTCGTCCACCGCTTTCTGGATGGTGGCATAAGGATTAAAAAGGTGGCCATCGCCGGTACTATCATTACCCGAGGTCATGACATGAACAACCGGGTCGACATAAGCTCCCCGAGCCTGAATAACCGGAATAAGGGCTTCCAGGACCGAGGTCCGCCGGGTAATGACGGGTATGTCTCCGGGTGTAAATGAAGCGGTATCGATTAATATATATTGCGTATCAACCGAGGGGGTAAGGGTGAAATAAAGTGAAACCAATAAGCCTTCGCCCGGTTGGGGAACCGTTTCCCCGGTGTTGATAAGACCGATTGCACCCTTGCGTTTATTTGAATCAAGACAGCCGTATTTATGGACGTAGCCGGCGTAACGGGAGCCGGTAAAACTGACCGAATCACAATATACTGAAGATGTGGAGCAACTGTAGGAGAAGGGGAATGCCAGCCCCTTAATGGCGTTCACCGCGGTTAGTTTCAAATCTACGCGAGCAGTGTTACTACCGGGTAAGACGAGATTATTTGATATCGTTATTGTATCGTCGGAGATTGGCAGGACGGTATCGGCATAGGGCAGGCACCCGGGCTCATAGGCACCGGCGACGAAGAAGTAATCAGCCAGGAACTGGGCGTCGTGATTGGTCAGGCCGGGCAGATAGTCGACATCGGCAGACTCCCTAAAAGGCGGGTGAGGACCGTTCTGATATAGGTAAGCAACGAAGTACTCGAAATCCTGCACGGTCAGGGTACCGTCGTCATTGACATCGCCGCAGAGGTCCTCAAAAGTAAGGGTGGCATGGAGGTCGATAATGCCATAGCCATATGTATTATCGGGATTAGTTGCCCGGTCGGCTGATTTCATGAGGGCTTTACGAATTTGCCACGAAGTCATTTCCGGGCGGGCGGAAAGAAGGGCTCCGGCGGCGCCGGCAATGAGCGGACAGGCCAGCGAAGTGCCGCTTTTATAAGTGAAGTCGCTATCATTGATGCTGTTGGCGCAATAAGTATTTACCCCCATGGCGCAGACTTCGGGTTTTAACCGACCGTCAGCCGTAGGTCCTCGGGAAGAAAAACCGGCGATAGACTCGTAAGAATTAACTGCCCCGACAGCCAGAATATCAAAGGCATCAGCCGGGGCGGTGATGGTGCCGTCATTCGGACCCTTGTTACCGGCGGAAATGCAAGCGATAATACCCAGTGATGCGGCCGTGTTAGCCGCTATGGTTATCACCGCTGTCTGACCATCGAAGTCGCCCCAACTGTACCAGTCCGAATAACCGAGTGAAGTCGAGGTAACATCGGCCCCCAGCGAATCAGCCCATTCCAGAGCCGCCACCCAGTTGTCTTCTTCCACCGGTACTTCACTTCGGATATCCTCGGTTTTGGCCAGAAGGAAAGAGGCTCCGAAAGCCGGACCGATTAAACTGCCCGACACGAATCCTCCCAGGGCGGACCAGCAATAGGTGCCGTGATTATGAGCCGACGGGTCATCTTCGGGCTCGTTGCCGACCTCGGCATCGTTAAAAATAAAATCATATTCATCGATTACCCGGCCGTCAATGTAAGCCTGCGCGAAGGCGTCGTGGGTTTTCCTGAAGCCGCTATCCATCAGGCAGATTATAATCCCCTGGCCGTTATAGCCCAGGTCATGAACTGCCGGTACATTTAACATATTCGCCTGAGTGAGAGAAAGGCCGTAGTCGAAAGTGAACATTCCGGTTAATTTTTTATCCGGCTGAAAAATGTCGTTGTCGTTATTAATCTCCGGTTGCCCTGCAAAACCGGCCACCGGCTTGATTCTATTGACAAACGGTAAAGCCGTTATTTCATCCAGGCGACTCAAGGGTATTTCGAAACTGGCGGCGTTCAGCCAGCGGGAGGTACGGCGATGAAAAGCGCCCAGGCGGGTTATCGTTTCGATATATGCTTTGTTGACGGGAAGGTCGGCAAAAACCACCCGGTCCACACCGGCCCGGGCGCGGCGCTGAAGGGCATGTTCGTTTATCTTTATTCGTGATGCAAGGCGATTAAATGCCGTTTTATCGAAAATCCCCTTATCGTTGAAAAACACCCAGACTTTAATAAGCGGCGTTTTTTTCAGGTTCAAATATGCCCTGGTTTTCTCAGAAATATTATTTCCGGGTTTATCCAGTATTACCGGCTCGGTTTGAAGGTTTGAAGCGCTGTTACCACGAGCGATAAAAGGCTGAAAAAACAGAAGCAACAGAAAGAAAAAAAATGAAATGACGTCTTTCTTCATTTTACCCCTACCGGATGGTAATATCGACAAGTATTGTTTATTACTAAATTTATTCGAATCTGCGCTTTAAGGCAAGTTCTGATTACAGGACGGATTCACATCGGATATTTTTCAAAAAATACATCAGAAAAGTCGGGAGTATTTTGAATAAAAGTGATATTTACTCCAGGAATAATCGGGAAACATTCCGGTGCTTAATGTGGGTCAGTATGAGAGCCAAGTGCAAATCAGCGGTATCGAATTTAACTTGAGGGTGATAAGGTGCCGTCTGAATTACAGGCAAAGGAAAACCCTGCCTGAGGATTGAGCACACAGGGAGGGATGACAGGCAGGGTTTAGGGGGACAATCGATAATAAATTAATATATTTATTTTTTTTGTCAACATTTTTTTTCGTTTTTTTGATATTCTTAGGGTTCTCCCCTTGTTCGCTTAACTGTTTATTTTTTATTGACTTACGCATATTCTCCGCTTTTTTTTAACAGGAGTTTGATATAAAATATAGGAGTTTGAGGGTGAATTCTGAAGTTTCATTGTTTTTGTCCTTTATCGTATATTCTGCGGCGATAATTTTAATCGGTCTTTATTCAGCTCGCTGGCGAAAAAAAACCACTGATGATTTTGTTCTGGCTAATCGTGAACTCGGTCCCTGGGTATCGGCCCTTTCCGCCTCCGCCAGTTCCGAATCCGGCTGGGTTATGCTGGGCTTGGTGGGTGAGGCTTATTTATTTGGTGTGGCGGCTTTCTGGATTGTCCCCGGAATAGCCGCCGGTTACCTGTTCAACTGGCTGGTAATTGCCGAAAAGCTGCGCCAAAAGACTAAAGAATACGGAGCGGTCACCGTGCCGCAGTACCTGAGTTATCGTTTCGGTAAAAAATCAAAAGCTCTTTTGTATATTCCGGTAATAATAATAACAATATCCATGCTGGGTTATGTAGCCGCTCAGATGAATGCCGCCGGGAAAGCTTTCGAAGCCGTCTTTTCTCTGCCGTACTGGCTGGGTGTCCTGGCGGGGGCGTTTATTATTCTCACCTATACTGTTACGGGCGGTTTCCGTGCTATCTGCTGGACTGATGTGGTTCAAGCTTCATTCATGGTCATCGCATTAATCTTCATGCCGCTTATCATGCTGGGGGAAATCGGCGGTTATTCTGTTTTTCTAGCGTCGTTGAAGGAAGTTTCCCCCGACCTGTTGAATTTTTCGGCGGGGAAAACCGGGTTTGTCATGCTTGGTTTTATCGTTGGGCTTCTGGGTATCGGTCTGGGTTATCCCGGTCAGCCACAAGTTTTGTCGCGGTTTATGGCCGCCAGGGACAAAGGTACGATTACACAGGGAGGCGTTATTGCATTGGTGTGGATGGTACTGGTTTATGTGGGAGCGGTTTTTTTCGGGCTTTTTTCCCGCGTTCACTACGGCAGTCTGGCCGACCCCGAGCAGGCATTACCCCTGGCCTGCAGTGAACTTCTGCCGCCGATAATCGGCGGCTTCGTTATTGCCGCGATTGTCGCCGCCATCTGCTCCACGGCCGATTCGCAGTTGATAGTCGTTTCTTCAACGATTTCCCGTGATATTTTTGCCCGCGGGCAACTGGATAAACCCGAGATGGTAACGGCAAAGAATATCCGTTATTACCAGCGTCTTGACCGCCTGGTGCTGGTCGGGCTGGCAGTTTTAGCCATCTTTTTTGCCCTCACAGAAAACCGGGTTATTTTTCACCTGGTGCTCTACGCCTGGGGTGTAATGGGGGCGGCTTTCGGACCGGTGGTTATCCTGGGGCTTTTATGGAAGCGGGCCAATAAAGCCGGCGCCATCGCCGGTTTGGTTACCGGCTCGGTGGTGGCGGTTATCTGGCGCGAAGTGGCTTTTTTGAAAAACGCCGTCTATGAACTGGTGCCCGCTTTTATGCTGGCTTTCCTGGCCGTTATTTTCTTCAGTCTTTTGACACCGCGGGAAGATGATAAGAAGGATGGTAATTAAACTGCCGCCGGTGAGTGGGAGTTTTCAATCTGGCCATCTTTTAATTGTATAATGCGTTCCACCCGCCCGGCGATATTGCTGTCATGGGTGATGATGAGGACGGTTTTGCCCATTTTCCACAATTCGTGAAAAATATTGACAATCTGTTGACCGGATTTGCTGTCCAGGTTGCCGGTCGGTTCATCGGCGAGGATGATATCCGGTTCGTTGGCTAGGGCGCGGGCGATGGCGACTCTTTGCATTTCCCCGCCGGACATTTCGGTCGGTTTATTGGCGGCTTTCTCCGCCAGCCCCACCTGTCCCAGTAGCCGGGTGATGCGCTCTTTACGCTTACGGCGGTTGACGCCGGCAAATAACAGCGGTACCTCGACATTCTCATAGGCCGTGGCATAAGGCAGAAGGTTAAAAGCCTGGAAGACGAAGCCGACTTTTTTATTGCGGATTTCCGCCAGCTGGTTGGAGTTAAATGCGCTTACCTGCTTTCCGTCCAGAAGATAACTTCCTCTGGTCGGGATATCCAGACAACCGGCGATATTCATAAGCGTCGATTTACCGGAACCCGAAGGACCAACGATAGCGACGAACTCGCCTTTTTTAATGTGCAGGTTGATGCCGCGAAGAGCTTGAAATGTTACCTGGCCGGTAATGTAAGTTTTAATAATATCATGCATAATTATCATTGTTACTAACTCCGAAAAAGAACGTTATTCATATCTCAGCGATTCTACCGGATTGGTCGAAGCCGCTCTCATAGCCGGGAATATGCCGGAAACCAGGCCTAAAATTCCCAGGATAGTGATTACCACCAGGCCGATTTCCAGAGATACCGTCGGTCGCCCCATAAAATCCAGAACCTGGTTCTCCAACGGCAGGCGTTTGAAGCCTTCCGTCAAAATATAACTGAGCGACATGCCCAAGAAGCCACCGCTGAAGGTAATAATCAGGGCTTCGACCAGAAATTGATATAGAATCAGCGATTTTCTGGCGCCGACCGCCATCTTGATGCCGATTTCCCGGGTGCGCTCCTTGATGGATACGTACATGATATTGGCAACCCCGACCCCGGCTACCAGCAAAGTCAGAAAACCGATAATGCCCAGGAATATCTTTATCCCCAGCATCATATTGTTGAACTCCCGGGAACTGGAGGCGATATCCCAGATGGAGATAGCCCGGTCATCGGTGGGGTCAAAGTTATATTTTACGCCAAGGGCACGATAAATTTTTTTCTCAATCTCGGCCATCTGGTCTGGGTGGTATGCCCGGTAAACGATATAATCGAGGTACAGGTCGCCGAAGATGGCTTTAAAGGTGGTGGCCGGAATAGCCGCTACATCCTCATCCATACCCTCGTAATTGCCCATTTGTATTTTTTCAATCATTATCCCGATTACGGTAAAGGGGATTTCGTTGAGTAAAATCTGTTTGCCGATAGGGTCCTCATCTTCGAACATGCGTTTTTTTAAATTGGAACCCAGAAAGACCACCCGGCGTTTTTCATCCATATCAATCCGGTTTATCATGCGGCCGCCTTCCTGGGGGATATGATTGCGGATTTCCCGGTAACAGGGAGGGATACCGGTAACGTGTTCGTTTAAGACCTTGTCCTGGTATCGTATCTGGACTCCCCATCGGGAGTATTCGCCGCCGATAGTTTCAATTTCAGGGATTTGCGCGGCCAGGTATTCGGGATCTTCTTTATATAACCAGATACGTCGTCCCTTACCCATACCCCGGTAGGCTTTGGTGGTCTGACCCGACCAGAGGATGCCGATATTTTCACCGGTGCCCTTCTGATTGATACTCAACTGTTGGTGCAGTCCTTCGCCGAACGCCAGCAGGAGCATGATGGAGATGGTCCCCCAGGCCAGGGCAATAAGGGTCAGGGTGATTCGTTTTTTTTGTTTTCGAAAATCCCGGATGAAAGTATTGTACAAAATTATCAGTTGCATAATTTCTCAAAACAGTTTCAAAGCCTGTACGGGTTGCAGGTTGGCGGCGCGCCGGGCGGGGAAAATACCGGCCAGGAAACCAACCATGCCCAATAAAACGGTCACTAAAAAGCCGACCTGGAGATTGATTTGGGGTACGCCGATATATTCCTCAAGATTCATATAGGGTATCAGGGTGATAATCAACCAGGCGAATAAAAAGCCCAGGATGCCCCCGATGCCGGTGACTAAAAAAGTTTCCAGAATGAACTGCGACAATATCATGCTCTTTTTGGCGCCGAGCGCCATCTTGATGCCGATTTCCTTGGTTCTTTCTTCCAGGACGACGTTCATGATATTGGATACCCCGATTGCCCCGGTTATGAGTGTGGTTATGCCTATCCCGACCAGGAAATAATTGAATGCCAGGAAAAAGTTTTTAAGAAAGGTAAACATCTCGGTAGTATCCCACGTCCCCAGGGCCTGCGTATCGGTGGGGTCGAATTGATATTTTTTGCCCATGATGTTGTAAATTTCCTGTTTGGTGTCTTCCATGGTGAAATCAGCCGCCGCCTGGGTCACGAAATTACTGAGATAACGGGTCGAGTACATATTGCGAAATGTGGAGGAGGGGATATAGGCGATACGGCTGTCGCGGCCGCCGTAGGAAGAATCCTGTTTTTTTTCTTTCATGACCCCGATGACCGTAAAGGGGACGTCATTTATAAGAATTTGCTTGCCGACGGCGCTCTCTGAGCCGAACAGGTCGTTTTTGAGGATATTGCCGATAAAGACGACCCGCCGCCGCTCGGTCTGGTCGATATTGTTTATGAAGCGGGATCCGATATCGGGGATGAGGTTACGCATCAGGCCGAACTCCGGCCAGACGCCGATTACGGGACTGCGTGTCAGGCTTTTGTTATATTTGATAAACTGACTCCAGCGGCGAAATTCCGGAGATATCCGGCCGATTGTTACCGCCGTGTTTTTCAGTAATTCAATATCTTCCTCGGTAGGCCAGATCCGCCTTCCTTTGGACAGACCCTTGTATTCTTTGCTGGTTAAACCCGGCCAGAAAATGCAGATATTATCCCCCATACCCTTGGAGGATTTAAGCTGGGCATCGCCGAGACCTTTGCTGAAGGCGAACAGCAGCACTATTGCGCAGCTTCCCCAGAAAATACCGAACATGGTCAACAGGCTTCGAAGTTTCTGGCGCCGAAGGTCGTTGAGAAATTGTTTTATGGTAATCAGAGGCAACATGATGAAACCGGAATATAATCAATTAATCCCAGGGTTTGATTTCCCGGGGGGGACGTTCCACCACCAGCTCCCCTTCGGTCAAACCGCTCACAATTTCAATATTGATGCCGTCCGAAAGACCGGTCGTTACCGGTCTGGTGGTAATGATGCCGGCGGTATCCTGGGTTTCAACCGAAACGGTCGAATCGCTGATTGTGACCAGCCGTTCCGGTACCATAAGAACATCTTCCCGCTTGTTAATGATGATATTGGCATTGGCGCTGTATCCGGCGCGTAAATATTTTCCTCCTTTTTCGTCGAGGCTGATTTCAACCTCGAACATGGTGGAACCTTCGCGCTTTTCCGCTTTCGGGGATATTTTACTGATAATCCCGGTCACAACCACGTTGGGCAGGGCGCCGATTTCCAGCTCTGCCGGCATGCTCACGGCTATTTTGCCGACATCGATTTCATCCACCCAGCCTTTGAAAACCAGTTCTTCCATGCGCGCCAGCGTCATCAGGTCGGTGCCGGCCTGATAGCAGGTCAGGGGTACCACCGGGTCGCCCTCCTCGACCAAAAGAGACAATACCCTCCCGTCGATGGTGGATTTGATAATGTTATCGATATTACGACCGGCGACCTCCGTCTGGCCGGACTCGATAAGAGCCAGTTTTTCACGAGCCAGGTTCAGACGAAGTTTGGCTTCGTCATACTGGGCCATTTTTGATTCGTATTCCTGGTTGGAAATGAGATTTTTTTCGTTCAGACTTTTTACCCGGTCATACTCCCGGGTGATATTATTGAAAGTGACCTCGGCCAGTTCGACCTGTCGCTTGGCTTCGGCGTATTCGACCGGGGTTGGGTCGGGAGCGATATCAAAAAGCGGGTCACCGA